>JAGYOB010000057.1 GCA_018399515.1 Candidatus Nanopelagicales bacterium | reverse complement strand
AGCCGCGCGGATCGGCTGCCGTGACCGTCTCTGGCCGCGAGTGATCGGGTGAATCGATCGCATAGATCTTGGTGGAGTGGAAATCGATCGCGGCGATCGCGATGCGTCCTGCCACGTCGATCGCGTCGGTGATGTCCTTGCTCATCAGGTCTCCCGCCCCTCTAGATTTCTTGGCCGGCCGGGCGCGGCTCGAAGCCGGCGTTGCGCAGCATGCGGCGCAGGTCGACGACCATCTGGGTGTCGATGTCCTTGTGGCGGGGACGCTCGAAGACCTCGGTCTCCGGACCCAGGGTGACCTTGAACTTGCCGTCGTGGTTTTCCACGACCTCACCGGCCGCTTCGAGCAGGGACAGCACATCGACCCAGCGGATGTTGTGACTCACCGGGTGGGCGAAGATCACCGAGAGCGTGTCGATGTGATGGTTGTTGAGGTGGACGGGGAAATCACCCGTTGCATGTGCCATAGGCACACCTTTGCATACCGACAGTCTAGAAAGGCGGGGGGTCGGAGTCGTCGGTCGCGACCAGATCGGGCGATGTTTGGACAGGAAGCGGTTGATGCCTGCGGGTTTGGTAGATCCGCCCGAGCGGACTGCGCCATCGGCCCTCACCTTCGGCGACCCAACCTGCGTCATCACGAGTTCGGTTGTGTGTGGCGCACGCGGTGCTCATCGTGGCAGCAGAGGTGGTGTGGGTGTCGCGATAAGCGGGAGTGTGGTCGGCGTCGGTTCGTGCCACGCGACCGCACGGGGGCATATCGCAGCGCGGATCGCGGGCTTTGATGAATCGGCGCAGCCGCGCACCCGGAAAGCGGCGGTCGCCGTCGTCGAGTAGATGGCCGTCGATCGGATCGGTCACCCAGCGGCGCCACTCCCCGTCGCAGGCCAGCTGCTGGGCGAGTTCGGGATCGACGGGGCCATAGCCGGGGATGACCGCGGGGTTCTCGGCCAGCCCCAGCGCGGTGGGCAGATCCATCACGACCTGAACACCGATACCGATGGGCGCGGGCGGATCAGCATCCGCGCCTGCGGCATCGGCAGCACTCGCGGGCATGCCCGTGGGCAGCAAGCCCAGCGCGGTCAGCAGGGCGGCAACCTGCCACTGGCCGCTGGTGCGGTCGGCGTCGAGGTCGAGCGATTGCATCGACCCAGCACGGTCGCGGACGGCATTGCGCAACGCCAGGATGTCGACTCCTGACCCGCGGATACCCAGATAGGCCGTGCCGACCTCGGCGTCGGTGAAGAAGTTGACCTGGGTCTGCTCGCGCACGGTGCGCTTGCGTGCTTGCGCTGCCTGATCGGGGGCGATCGCCACAACCGCGGTGCGCACACGTTCGCGCAGCCGCGCCGGGGGATAGCTGTCCGCGGTGGGCAGGATCTGATCGAGGACCGATTCGGTGAGTCGTCGCCCGGATTCGTCACGACGGACACCCAGGGAGTTGAGGGACTCGGTGATCGCTCGAGCCTGGGACATCGTGAGCTGGCCCTCACTCACGGCTTGGCCGATCGAGGGGAAGTCGACTGTCAGGGCGCGGGCCGTCGTCAGCCGAGCCAGGGCCGTCGATGGGGCCACATGCACAGCGGCAGCGAGCTCGTCGGCGATCCAGCCTTCTTGCAGGGTGGTGAGTCCGTGCGCGTCGGTAACAGCGTCTGCAACAGCATCGGCGGTCGCGACCATCGCATCGGCTGCGAGCATCTGCGCCCAGCCGACCAGGGACTCGCGGGCGGCGAGCAGGCTGACTCGGGCTTGACCGGGCAGATCGCGGGGATCGACACCGGCCACCGCGGCGGCCAACTGCGGCCCGGGAACCAATCCCTCCCAGGGCCAGGACCCCTCGGGGGTCATATCGAGCCACGCATCTGCCATAGAACAAGTGTACGGACACCGTCCACGAAGTCAAGGGTTTAAGCAGCTAACAAACCGTTGGTATTATTAGTCTTTTTTCCACAGGCAACCACTGCTAAGACGACGCTAACTTGCGCCTGCGCGGTATGCACGGCGCAAGTTAGCGTCGTCTTAGCGGTGGGGTCGCCTACGCTCAAGGTGTGCGTAGGTTGCTGAGGTTCGCCGGGCTTGGTGCAGGCGTACTCGCACTCACTCTCACCGCGCTCCCCACGCAGGCAGCGCCTGTATCAACCGACCCCGTTGTCTCGCCAGCAGCTCTGTCATGGACGGCATGCTCCTATCCCGTCAGTGCCCAGTGCACCTCAATCACCGTC
>JAGYOB010000056.1 GCA_018399515.1 Candidatus Nanopelagicales bacterium | reverse complement strand
ATCGCAGCCAGCACCACGGTCGGCACCAGGAGGTCCAGCACATCTCCTGGGTCGACGAGCCCGGATATCGACACGAATAGCACGCCGATGCCGATCGACACCACGGTGGAAAAGAACGGCAGCGAGTCGTCTAATGATGCCCCGAAACGCTGAGCGATCCGTGGAGCGGCGAGCCCCATCAGCAACGCGGCGATGAGGCCGGTGCCGTCTGCGATGAAGTTGGCCAGCCCGGCGGCGACAATGACAGATCCCAGCAGCACCTGGATGCCGAGCAACATGTTGCCGTGCACAAGTTTGCCACCGACGGTGAAGAGAACAACTCCGACGAGTGCGGCGGCAATACCGATGAGGATGCCGCTGATGAAGTCGATGACGCCGTCGGCAAGTGATTCTGCGCCGCTGGCTTTGATGACCTGGAACACCACGACTGCTGCGAGGCCACCGACGGGATCGAGGATGGTGCCTTCCCACTGCAAGATTCCGCGCACTTTGGCGTTAGGGCGGGCGAAGTCGAGGATCGGTGTGACCACCGTCGGTCCGGAGACGATGAGCAATGCTCCGAGAAGGAACGCGAGGGACCAGTCGAGGCCGAGCAGGAAATGCGCCGCGACGGCTGCGCCAGCCCATGTGATCGGGGCACCGATGCGCACGAGTCGACGCACGATCCGATGATCGGCATCCTCGAGTTTCGCGGCACTCAGGTCGAGACCGCCTTGGAACAAGATGACGGCGACGATGAGGTCGACGGCGACAGGAAAAGCCGGGCCGAGGATCGCATCGACTCGCAGATCGGGGGCGATGACCCCAACAAGGAAACCCGCGGGCAGCAGCAGGATGAGCGCAGGGATGCGCAGCCTGGGGGCGATCACCTGGGCGGCGGTCGCGATGCCGAAGACGATGGCCGCGGCCAGCATGATCTGGCCGGGGCTCAGTGTCGACATGGGCGAACAGTAGCGCCCGCGAGAAGGGTCAGGCGGTGCCCGAGAGAGCTTCTATCGACTCGACCATTTCGTCGACGGCCTCCCAGTTGAGCATGTGCCCGGCACCGGGGACCCAGCGCAACTGCGCACCGGGGATACCCGCAGCGAGACGCTCGGATTGGCTCGGGGGAGTCGTGGTGTCCTTCTCCCCGCACAGGACGATCGTCGGGATCGTGATCTCACCGAGTCGATCGCCGCGATCCTCATCATCGAGGGCTTCGAGGATGGGTAGCAGGGATCGGTGATCGGTACCGCGAAACACCTCGAGGAACGCATCGAGCATTGCCGGAGAGGGATTATCGCCGCACAGGGATCGCGCGAACAGGGTTCCGGCGGTGTCGTTCGCTGCGAGTTTGACCAGTGCACCGGATTTGATGAGGGGGATCTGGGCCTTGTTCTGCGGGGCACCTGCTAGGACATTCCCGGCGAAGGTCGACATGAGGATCAGGCCGCTGAGTCGATCGGCGACCCCGGCGACGTCAACGACAGCTGCAACGGCGAGGAATCCACCCATCGAGTGGGCGAGGAGGATTCCGCCACGGACGTCGTAGTTCTCCAGCACCGCGAGGTAGTCCTCGGCCATCGACTGGCTGGAGATGCCGTCAGTCCCGATGGTCGATTGGCCATGGCCGCGCTGATCGAAGGCGATCACGCGGTAGCCGCGCTCGAGCAGGATGTCCCACACGACGCTCCATTCCAGGACGCTGCAGTAGATCCCGTGAGCGAACACCACCGTGGGTCCCTCGCCGGCGGTCACCGCGCGGATCACGGTGCCGTCGGGACGCTCGATGAAACTGGTCACGCCTCGCGGTTCTGTCGCGATGACATCGGCCGGGTAGGGGTCGGGCAGGGAGCGGATGTCGGCAGCTTGCTTGCGGGCGGCGAGAGCGGCGCCACCGGCAGCGGCTGCGGTCAGGGCAGCGGTGGCCAGGAGTGCTTTCTTCATGAGCACCACGCTGTCAGATGAGATTCCGTCCGTCAGCCATTCCACGGAATCGCCGCTGGGTGGTTACCACGGCCACATTCTCCGTGGAAACCAGGAAAGAGGGACAGCGCTCT
>JAGYOB010000055.1 GCA_018399515.1 Candidatus Nanopelagicales bacterium | reverse complement strand
GCACCGGCAGCGAGTGCTGCGCTGATGCGACGTCCTGTGTGGCGTTCGGGTGCAGTCATGGAACCCCTCCTCAGTTGAGCGATGGGCCCAGTCTCACCCCGGGAACGACGGTTTCGGCGGGCTCACAGACAACTCCATCCCTGCACCCAGACAACTCCCAGTCGTTCTTGACCACCCCGGTCCGCCGACCTAACCTGAGCAAACCGGTGACGTGTCCACCGGGAGCACGACTCGATCCTCAGTCCTTTCCTTCGACCCACAACGTCCTTCGACCCACAAGGGGTTCCCATGATGTCCCCGGACACGGTGTGGCTGGAACTGGCCGGCTTGCGTGCAGTCGTCACCGGGGGAGGCGGGGGAATCGGGCGCGCGGCGGCGCTGAAGCTGCTCGACGCAGGTGTTGAGACGATCGTCCTCGACCAACATGCCCACGCATACGCCCAGACGGTGCATGATGCTGCCCGGCTGGGATTCGCCCCCGAGACCGTGGTTTGCGATGTCGCCGACTCGACAGATGTGAAGAACGCAGCACGTGCGATCGGCCCTGTCGATCTCCTGGTGAATACGGCGGGGATCGTGGGTGAGGGCGATTTATTGAATGTCGACGCCGGCGAGTGGGCCACCATGCTGTCGGTGAACCTCAGCGGAAGCTTTCACACCGCGCAGGCTTTCGCGCCGGGAATGATCGCCCGCGGTGGAGGCGCGATGGTGCACATCGCTTCGATCGCTGCAACGCATCCGAGGGCTCATTCATCCGCCTACAGCGCGAGCAAAGCCGGCTTGAAATTGATGTCGCAACAGTTGGCATTCGAGTTGGGACCGTCAGGGATTCGCAGCAACACGATCAGCCCGGGAATGGTGCGAACCCCTCGCACGGAAACGAACTATCTGGCACCCGATCTCATCGAACGACGCCATGCGGCGGTTCCTCTCGGTCGCGTGGCACGACCGTGCGATATCGCCGATGTCGTCTTGTTCACGCTCTCCCCCCGTGCCCGCTACATCACCGGAGCCGACATCGTCGTTGATGGAGGTTTGACGCAGACGCTGATGAGCCACATCACCGAATCAGGCGGTTAGTCCGAACCGCGGCAGACAACAACCGGGCACGGTGAGTGGTGCACGAGGTAAGACGCCGTCGATCCCAGGTGCATTCCGGGAAACCCGCCGAATCCATGGCTGCCGATAACAACCAAATCGGCATCCTGCGCTGCGTTGATGAGAGCCAGTGCTGGTCGAACCTCGACAACGTGCGCGTTGACCTCGATCCCTTCGAGCACATCACCGGCTGTCTCTATCGTGCGTTGCAGTACTTCTTCGGCGTCGCGGCGGTAATCCGCTTGGGTATAGGTGGGCACGACGAGGATCGTGAACGGAACGGTGTATCCGGTGATGATCTTGATGCGGCCGCTCGTCGCACGGGCGTAATCGGCCGCCCAGCGCAACGCCTCGACGCTGCGTTCGGAACCGTCCGCACCGACGACGATCGTGGGCTCACGCACTGGTGTCATAACTTCAGTGTCACCTGGCAGCCATTGCAGAACCAGGGTCGAATGGCCCTTCCTCGTTCGTGATCCAACCTGACTGATCCGTGACCGTCGGCTACCCTCGGAGGTTGTTCCTCTGTTGGGGGTTGCATGGTTCGCGTTCTGGCCACGGTGGTCGCACTGGCTGTCGGTTTCACCGGCGGGCTGTGGGCTGGCGTCGCCTATACCGACTCTCGGGATGCTGCCCTACCGGCCCCGTCTCCTGCGCAGACTGTCGACGACACCGTCACTACCGCCCCGACGACTTCGCGACCAGCACCTGCGCCCTATACCGGGGATGTGCTGGCCTTCGGTGACTTCTTCTTCCTGTCGACCGGTCCGTGCCTGGAAGCCAAGGGTTTCGAGGTCGATGCGCAAGCCGGGCGACGTGTTACCGATGCGGCTTCTGAACTATCGCGACTGGGCGACGAGGTTCCCGGTGCGGTGTTGTTGCACCTGGGTGCCAATGGCGGTGTGGCACCGGCGGATCTGGATCGCATCATGACGATCCTCGGGCCTGAGCGCATCGTGGTGTGGTCGACGATCCAACTGCCTGATGATGATCGCTACACCTTCGAGGATGCGACCAACGCTGCTATCTCGGCATTGCCACAGAAGTATCCGAATGCGCGCATCGTGAGTTGGAATGCGTTGTCGTTGACGAATCCGACCTGGGTGAATGCCGATGGCAGTTTGACCGCAGCCGGCTGTGAAGCATTCGCGGATTTCGCCGAAACCGTTGTGCGCGCTGCGATCTAGGCTGCCGTTAGAACGGTGGCTCGGCTAAAACGGTGGCTCGGGGGGTTGGTTGCGTTCGCGGGCTAGCAGTGCGTAGCGGTGGGCGGGGTTGAG
>JAGYOB010000054.1 GCA_018399515.1 Candidatus Nanopelagicales bacterium | reverse complement strand
TCATCGCCTCGCCACCTCCTCGACCCACATCACCGTCACCACGATCAACCGATCTGGTGACACGATAACCCGGAGTCTCCGGGAGTTCGACACGTTTCCTTCGAAGACCAGGTTTCCCCGGCTTCCGGCAAGGGGGCCGATCGCAGGACGTCGAAGCACATCGACTACGTCATCCCAGGAGATCCCCCTCTGACGCATTCTGTCGAGTGCATGTCGAGATGCACCGGGCGTTGCGTTCATGTCCGAAAAGCCAAGATGGGGGGCACTGGAAAGCTCCCTGCCTGGAAGACTCGGCTGATGAACGGTGGAAACATTGTGTGACGCTAACGCCGATCGGGGATGCGATGCGTTCGCTATCCACAGGCCCCTGCTGTCGCGAGTACCGCCGGGACTGCCGACTTTCCGCGGAAAGACGGGCGAAGTTTCGAGTTCGGTGCAAGGAAATCGGGTCGCTCTATTCCGGGTTGGCTAGTGATGTCCATCTTGACGAAACAGGTCGGGCTGACCGATGCTGAGGCCACAATGTTGCTCGACGGGAGGCGGCGATGACAACCGTCACAGTGCGGTACACAGAACGCGACGGATACTGGGTTGCCCGGTGCGATGAACTCCCGGAATTGTTTGCCGGAGACACTGAGCTGGCAGATGCAATGTCACTCGCCCACGCTGCCATTGTCGACATATGTGATTCGCCTGATGTGAGCATCGACGATGTCGTCGAGCGCGCACCATCGAACCAGAAAACGGGCCGGGTTCTGCCTAATTGACTTTCGTCGGCCAGAGAAGGTCGCACAGAACCCGGCGATTCGATGCGTTCGCTATCCGAAGGCCCTGCCGCCGCGAGTACCGCCGGGAGTGCTGACTTTCCGCGGAAAGGTTTCCTGGGTCAGGCGGTTTTGGCGGGAGTGCTCGAACCGGAGTCGCCCGAACTCGAACCACCCGAGCTGCCCGAACCACTCGAGCTACCCGAACCACTCGAACCGCTGGAACTGCCCGAACCACTCGATGACGAGTTCGTCGAACTGCTGGAAGAACCCGAGTCCGACGATGAACTCGATGTCGTCGTCGCACTCTTGTCGGTCTTCTTCTCGGCCGACGTGCCCGAACCACCGGACTTCTCGCGGGAATCGGTGCGATAGAAACCTGAACCTTTGAACACGACCCCGACGTTGTTGAACAGTTTGCGCATCGCGCCACCGCAGGTGGGGCACTCGGTCAAGGTGGGGTCGCTCATGGACTGGACGATGTCGTGCTGAGCACCGCAGTCTGTGCAGGAGTAGGAGTAGGTCGGCACGGGCAGATATTAGCACTCGTGCCCAGGGAGTGCTAATCGATCAGGGACGCCCCCGCCTGTGGATGAATCCGCCATCGCGGGGGAGCGCAGGGCTAGGGTCGGGGCATGGCCATCGACGTCCAGGGCATTGGCAAATCCTTCGGCTCCACCCGCGCGGTGGACGACCTGTCCTTCCACGTTCCCGACGGGGTCGTCACCGGATTCCTCGGGCCCAACGGCGCCGGCAAGTCCACTGCGATGCGGCTGATGCTCGGCCTCGACCGCGGGCAGGGCGCAACGTTGTATCACGGCAAGCCCCTGAAGGCCTATCCGCACGCGAGCACTGTGGTGGGCACGCATCTAGATGCCCGACCGTTCCTGCCCGGACGGTCAGCTCGTGATCACCTGCGCATGCTGGCCACCGACGCCAAACTGCCGAAATCGCGCATCGACGAGGTTCTCGAGGTCGTCGGTTTGAGCGAGGTCGCCAAGAAGCGACCCAAGGGATTCAGCCTCGGCATGGCCCAGCGGCTGGGATTAGCCGGCGCGATCCTCGCCGATCCCGATGCGCTCATGCTCG
>JAGYOB010000053.1 GCA_018399515.1 Candidatus Nanopelagicales bacterium | reverse complement strand
GAGTTCCGGTACCTCATCGACCACTATCTGCGCGGTGAGTCCTGCAGCCTGTGCGACATCACGCACTCGCCATTCCGCCGCAAAGCGGTCTGGGATCAGCAGGCCGCCGAACTCGGCATCCCTTTCACCCTGCTGCACTTGAATGAGCTCGACCCATCCCTGGCCCAGTTCGTCGGTGACCGCGCTGCCTGCGTTGTCGCGGAAACGGCAGATGATCGCATCCTGCTCCTGGGCAACGAGGAGCTAGCGGCTGTCGATGGCTCGGTCGAGGACTTCTTCACCCTGGTGCGAGCGCGCCTCGCCGAGGTGTCGCCCTGATCGATGGGAGCGGCTGCAGTCTGTGGACCGGATAAGTCGGGCCTTCCGGCTGAGAATCGGATCTCGCCCACCTAGGCTGAGCCCATGGTCTTCGTCGACTCCCGAATCATCGCCGACTACGCCCGTGATGGTGCCGTGGTGATCCGCGGTTGCTTCACTCCCGAGCAGGTCGAGCTCGTCCGCGCCGGTGTCGCCCGCAATCTCGCCGAACCCGGCCCACTCGCCGCCGTTGCCAGCGAAGATGCCGACACCGGACGATTCATCGAGGACTTCTGCAACTGGCAGCGCATTGGCGAATACGAGGAATTCATCCGCACCTCGCCTGCAGCACAGATCGCGCGCGAACTCATGCAATCCGACCACGTCCGGCTGTATCACGACCACCTGCTGGTCAAGGAAGCCAAAACCCGACAACGTACGCCATGGCACCAGGATCAGCCGTATTACAACGTCGAGGGCCGCCAGAACGTATCCATGTGGATGCCACTGGATCCCATCCCGCGCGAATCGACTCTGGAGTTCATCGCTGGTTCGCACCTCGGCCCGTGGCTGATGCCGCGGACGTTCCGTGATGAGCAGGCCAAGTGGTTCCCCGAGGGCTCACTCGCTGAACTCCCGCGGATCGATGACGATCGCGACTCCTTCCCGATCCTGGGGTGGGACCTCCAACCCGGAGACGCCGTGTGGTTCCACATGCTCACACTCCACGGTGCAGGTGGATCCCAGGGACTGCGCCGGGCGTTCTCGCTGCGCTTCCTCGGCGATGACATCACCCATGCGCCGCGTGGCTGGCGTACCTCACCGGAATTCACCGGCCTCGTCGACGAACTACCCCCGGGCGTGGCGATGGAACACCCGCTGTTCCCACAGTTGATCTGAAACTTCGGGTGATTCTTCGGGCGAAAGAGGCCCTACTAGGGCGCGAATCGCCCGAAGAAGGGCTAGGGCTGAGAGGGTGGAAAAGTGCGAAGAGAGAACATCAACACCGCGTTTCTCGACCCGGTCGTCGCCGGTGAGCAAACCGACTCCTATTACCACCTGGGCATCTCCAGCGACGATCCGATGCTCGATGACATGCGAGATCTGCGCACGATCATCATGGGTGGCTCCGGGGAACGGATGATCTCGTTCGCTTCGTCCTGGTCGGCGATGAATGGTGGCGCACCCATCGTGTCCTTCCCCAAGGAGGACCGGTTCGTCTCCCGGTACACCGCGGGGGTTCTCTACGTCTCTCATGGCATGGGAATGCCCAGTGCCTCGATCGCCCTTCAAGAACTGATGCGGTTGGCCTACGTCATCAAGCGCG
>JAGYOB010000052.1 GCA_018399515.1 Candidatus Nanopelagicales bacterium | reverse complement strand
GCGTCTCCATGGTAAGGAGAAGGTCTACGGTTCGATTCCGTATTGGGGCTCTGCACGGTCGTGATCGCCGTTATGCATGGTGATCTCGACGGTCACGCGGCGGAGTAGCTCAGCCAGGTAGAGCAAGCGGCTCATAATCGCTGTGTCGCCGGTTCAAGTCCGGCCTCCGCTACTCGACCAGGTACGCAGTACGAACGAACAGAACGCACCGACGATCGGCACGCACGACTGACAGGTAGGACGAACACCCGCGGCCTTGTAATGAGGTCGACGCACTGAGGAGGGCCCCATGGCCAAGGCGAGCGATGTCCGCCCCAAGATCACCCTGGCCTGCGAAGATTGCAAGGGCCGCAATTACATCACCAAGAAGAATCGGCGCAATGACCCCGATCGCCTGGAGATGAAGAAGTTCTGCCCGGTGTGCAAGAAGCACACGGCGCACAAGGAAACCCGCTAGGTCCAGCGGTCAACCCCCGCGAAGGGTCGAGGAGGTCCACACGTGGCACTCAACGTGGAGTTCGTCGGGAGGACGTATCCGGCGTCGAGTCCGTATCTGGTCGGGCGAGAGAAGATCCGCGAGTTCGCAACCGCGATCGGCGACGCCAATCCGGTCAGCCACGATCTCGAGGCGGCTCGCGCCCTGGGATACCGGGATGTCGTGGCACCACCGACTTTCGCGTTCGTGCTGACCCACACGGCGATGGGCCAGGCGATGTTCGATCCGGATCTGGGATTGGACTACGCGCGGGTGGTGCACGGCGAACAGCGTTTCGCCTATGACCGGCCGATCGTGGCCGGAGAGGAACTCACGGTCCAGGCGGTGATCGAAGGAATCCGTGCGGTTGCCGGCAACGACATGCTCACCTTGCGCGCTGAGGTGATCGATGCCGCTGGCGAGCGAGTGGTCACCGCGCACTCGGTGATCGTGGCGCGTGGCACGGCGCAGGAGGAGTGAATTAGATGACCAATACTTCGCCAGATCGCGCACCCGCAGTTTCGGTGAACCATCCGGTGCCGGCATATGCCGATGCCGTTGTGGGAACCGAGGTGTTGTCGCGCGACGTGGAGATCACCCGGTTCGATCTCGTTCGCTACGCGGGCGCATCCGGAGACTTCAACGTGATCCACTGGAACGAGCGCATTGCGAAGTCCGTGGGCCTGCCCGATGTGATCGCACACGGGATGCTGACGATGGCGCAGGCGGGCCGCGTCTTGACCGATTGGCTCGGTGACCCCGGGGCGCTGAAGGAATTCGGCGTTCGATTCACCCGCCCGGTCGTCGTCCCCGACGATGACCGCGGTGCGGTGGTTCACGTTGCCGCGACGGTCGCCGAGAAACTCGATGACTCTGCGGTACGCCTCGACGTCGTGGCCACCTGCGAGGGACAGGGCGTCCTCGGCCGGGCATCGGCCACCGTCGTCCTCGCGTGACCAACACCCTCGCCCGCTGGACCACTCTGCGGGTGGGTGGACCAGCACGACGTTGGGTCACCGCTTCTACGCGCGCCGAACTCGCCGCCGCGGTCGCTGAATGCGACGAGCGCGCAGAGAAGATCCTCCTTGTCGGTGGAGGCAGCAACCTCGTCGTGGCCGATGCCGGCTTCGAGGGAACGGTGATCGAGATCGCCACTCGAGGTATCGCGTCGTCGGACGAGGGATGCGCTGGTGGCTGGGTCGAGGTGGAAGCCGGGGAGCCCTGGGATGCCCTGGTTCAGTGGAGCATCGCGCAGCAGTGGCGCGGTATGGAAGCGCTGTCGGGGATTCCCGGAAGTGTCGGTGCGACTCCGATCCAGAATGTCGGCGCCTACGGCCGCGATGTCGCCAGCATCATTGCGCGAGTCACGGTGCTCGACCGGCGAACGGCAGACGTCCGGGTGCTGGCTGCCGGTGATTGCGGATTCGGTTATCGCCACTCGATCTTCAAAACGGATCCGCAGCGATTCGTCGTCCTCGCGGTGGCTTTCCACATGCGACGGGGTGACCTTTCCGAGCCCGTGACCTACTCCGAGCTCGCCGATGCGCTGGGTATCGCGGTGGGCGAGTGCGCCCCGAGCGAGCGGGTGCGCGAAGCCGTGCTGGGTCTGCGCCGCCGCAAGGGGATGGTGCTCGATGCGAACGATCACGACACCTGGAGTGTGGGGTCGTTCTTCGTGAATCCCGTTGTGCCGCCCGGGCGCGTGCCCGAGGGCGCTGCGGCCTGGCCCCAGCCGGATGGCCGGGTCAAAACCAGTGCCGCATGGTTGGTCGAGCACGCGGGTTTCCCCCGCGGGTTCGCACTTCCGGGATCGGCGGCGGCGGTATCAACGAAACACTCACTGGCTTTGACCAATCGCGGCGGGGCCACGGCAAGCCAGATCATGGAACTTGCCGAAACGATCCGATCGGCAGTGGCCGCAACCTACGGCATCGACCTCGTCATCGAACCCTCGCTCGTGGGTCTCGATCCGCGGTAGTCGATGACCGGGGTGCGGACCCGGGCGGAGTCTGGGACGAACGTGAGTTACTCGGTGAGGAGCGCTGCGATCCGTTCGACCCCGGTGGTCAGGTCGTCGTCGCTGAGCGCGTAGGACAGCCGCCAGAAGCCGGGAGTGCCGAACGCTTCACCGGGCACCACGGCGACCTCGGCCTCGTCGAGAACGATCTCGGCGAGTTCGGCCGATGACGCGGCAGTGCGCCCCCGAAACGTTCGACCGAGCAGGCCCTGGACGCTGGGATACGCATAGAACGCACCCTCAGGTTCGGGGCATTCGATGCCGGGAATGTCTCGCAGCATCGACACGATGAGTCGCCGCCGACGGTCGAAGGCGATCTTCATCTCCTCGACTGCCTCGAGGCCGCCGCTGACAGCCGCGAGCGCGGCGACCTGCGAGACGTTGGCCACGTTGGACGTCGCATGCGACTGCAGGTTGGTGGCGGCCTTGATGACATCGGCGGGGCCGATCATCCAGCCCACCCGCCACCCGGTCATGGCATAGGTTTTCGCAACCCCATTGATGACAACGCACTGCTCGGCGAGTTCGGGGACCTCCACGGGCATCGAGGAGAACCGGGCATCGCCGTAAACCAAGTGCTCGTAGATCTCATCGGTGACAACCCACAGTCCGCGCTCGAGTGCCCACTGGCCGATCTCGCGCACCTGCTCGGGGGTGTAGACCGCTCCGGTCGGGTTGGACGGTGAGACGAACACCAGCATCGTGGTGCGATCGGACACGTGCGCATCGAGATCGTCGATGCTCGCGCGATAACCGGTGTCGACGCTTGTCGGCACGATGACCGGATCGCCGCCGGCGAGACGTATCGATTCGGGATAGGTCGTCCAGTACGGTGCGGGAAGCAGCACCTCGTCACCGGGGTTGAGTAACGCTGCGAAGGCGTTGTACAGGGCCTGCTTGCCACCGTTGGTGACCAGCACCTGGTTGGCGGCGACCGACAGCCGACTATCGCGCAGGGACTTAGCGGCGATGGCTTCGCGCAGTTCGGGTAACCCACCGGCGGGCGTGTACCGGTGCCAGCGGGGCTCAGCGCAGGCGGCCGTGGCCGCGGCGACGATGTAATCCGGCGTCGCGAAATCTGGCTCCCCTGCGCCGAATCCGATCACCGGTCGACCGGCAGCCTTCAACGCCTTGGCCCGGGCATCGACGGCCAGCGTGGCCGATTCGCTGATGGCGCCGATACGGGTGGAGACGCGGTGCACAGGAGCTGTCATGGAGTCATCTTTTCGCGTCGGGAGATCCTCAGCACCGTCGGGGCGCTCCTCCCCGGGGACCGGCCCGGGTGGAACCGGTCGGCCATCGCGCCGTAGACTCGCCCGCACCGGTGGTTGTCCACCCGTGTGCGGCAGCCTGCCGTGGTCATCATGGGCCACTTCAGTCTGGCGTGCTCACGGGCTCGACCTCCACAGGGCCGTAGCTCAATTGGTAGAGTCCCGGTCTCCAAAACCGGTGGTTGGGGGTTCGAGTCCCTCCGGCCCTGCTGCACCCGAACGGACAGTTACGACCGGCAAGCCACCATCGGCCGGGCCCAACCAGCCTGACGAGGCCGGCGACGCACAAGAGAGGTTCCGCGATCGTGAGCGACACAGACGCACCCCAGACCCAGCCGTCGCTGCTGGGACGGTTCGCGTTGTTCTTGCGTCAGGTCGTGGCCGAGCTTCGTAAGGTCATCTGGCCCACGCGTAAGGAACTGATCGCCTACACGATCGTGGTCGTTGTGTTCGTGCTCGCGATGGCGGGCATTGTGGCGGTATTGGATTACATCTTCGCCCAGGTCGTGTTGTTCATCTTCGGCTAGCCGCCGCCATCGTTGTTGAGGAGAAGTCCCGATCGTGTCCGAGCAGCCCCCCATCACCGATCCTTTCGCCACGCCGGCGCAGCCCGCCGGCGCGGACGAGGATGCCGCTGCCGTTGTTTCGGCTGAGTCGACCTTGGCCGAGATCGGTGAGGTTGCCGATGTCGTCGAGGAGGCTGCCCGACAAGAGGAAGCAACCGTCGAGGCTGAGGTAGAGGCTGAGGTAGAGGCTGAAGTCGAGGCTGAAGCAGAGGCTGAGATCGAGGCTGAGATCGAGGCTGAAGACGAGGCGGCCGAGGACATCGACCCGGTCGAGGTGTTCCGCGAGCAGATGCGCCTATCCCCGGGGGACTGGTTCGTGGTGCACTCCTACGCCGGGTACGAAAACCGGGTCAAGACCAACCTCGAATCACGCATCGCGAGCCTGAACATGGAGGACTACATCTTCCAGGTCGAGGTGCCCATGGAGGAGGTCGTGGAGATCAAGTCCGGGCAGCGCAAAGTCGTCACGCGGACGAAGTTCCCCGGATATGTGCTCGTGCGTATGGACCTGACCGATGAATCCTGGGGTGCGGTGCGCCACACCCCGGGTGTGACCGGATTCGTCGGGCATGGCCACACCCCCTCCCCGTTGAGTGTCGAGGAGGTCGTCGCGATCCTCGCTCCGGCACCGGAGAAGAAGCCCGGTGCGCCTGCTGCTGCAGGCGGCACCTCCACACCAGAGATCCGCATCGTCGACTTCTCCATCGGCGATTCGGTCACTGTCGTCGATGGCCCCTTCGCCACCCTCCACGCGACGGTCTCTGAGATCAACGCCGAAGCCCAGAAGGTCACCGGGCTGGTCGAGATCTTCGGTCGCGAGACGCCAGTCGAGCTCGCTTTCAACCAGATCCAGAAGAACTGAGCAGATCCCGAGGAACTGCTCCGCACCAACCCGATCCACCGCCCCGATTTTGCCTTTCGGGCCCGAACAAGGACACTATTGCGTCATGGCTCCGTCGAAGAAGGTCTCTGGCCTCATCAAGTTGCAGATCCAGGCCGGTCAGGCCAACCCCGCGCCGCCCGTGGGCCCCGCCCTGGGCCAGCACGGGGTGAACATCATGGATTTCTGCAAGGCCTACAACGCGGCGACCGAGAACAGCCGAGGTCAGGTCATCCCCGTCGAGATCACCGTCTACGAGGACCGCTCCTTCGATTTCAAACTCAAGACTCCGCCGGCGGCGAAACTCATCCTCAAGGCCGCTGGGCTCGACAAAGGATCCGGCAACCCGCCGACCGTCGTCGGAGCCATCACCCGCGACCAGGTACGTGAGATCGCCGAGACCAAGATGGCCGATCTCAACGCCAACGACGTTGAAGCCGCGATGCGCATCATCGAAGGCACCGCGCGCAACATGGGTGTATCCGTCAACGGCTGACCACGCCAGATTCCCCGACACAGCAGTACGCAAAACAACAGAAGACAAGGGTGGGAGGGTCGCGCGCGACCCGCTGACCACCACTGCCACCTGATGCGCACCCCTTGGTCGCATCGCCTGACAACGAGGAGCAGCAGCATGCAGCGCAGTAAGGCCTACCGTGCATCGGCGGCCAAGATCGACCCAGACGCCCTGTACGCACCACTCGCGGGAACGCGACTGGTCAAGGAAACCGCAACCACGAAGTTCGACCCCACCGTCGAGATCTCGATGCGCCTAGGTGTCGATCCGCGCAAGGCCGACCAGATGGTGCGCGGCACGGTCAACCTGCCGCACGGAACCGGCAAGACCGCGCGCGTGATCGTCTTCGCCGTGGGGGACAAGGCCGAGGAAGCTCGGGCAGCCGGTGCCGACGAGGTCGGGGGAGACGAGTTGATCGACCGGGTCGCTGGCGGCTGGACGGACTTCGATTCCGCCGTGTCCACTCCTGACCTGATGGGCAAGGTCGGCAAACTGGGAAAGGTTTTGGGCCCCCGCGGGCTGATGCCGAACCCCAAAACCGGCACCGTGACCATGGACGTGGCGAAGGCGGTCGAGGAGATCAAGGGCGGAAAGATCGAGTTCCGCGTCGACAAGAACTCCAATCTGCACTTCCCGATCGGCAAGGCGTCCTTCACCGAGGCTGCACTGGCGGAGAATTACGCCGCCGCACTCGATGAGATCCTGCGGGCCAAGCCCTCCTCGTCGAAGGGCCGTTACATCTCCAAGATCACCATGTCGACCACCATGGGCCCCGGCATCCCCATCGATCCGGCCCGCACGCGCGATGTCGCCAGCGATGATTCGGTCGCTTAGCCGGCCCTCGTTTTGACGGACGCGACCGAACTCGCGTACCGTCCCCCCGGGCGGTGTAGCCGCCCGCGCACTACCGAAAGACAGCACTACCGAAAGACAGCACTACCGAAGACCGCCGGTTGCGCCCCGCAGACAGCGAGGCGCCTAACGGACCTAACGGGTCGACCAGCGCAGGTGGCGCCCTCGCACCGGTGAGTTGGTGCGCGGTCACCCCCGCGCGCGACCCGGATGAACGCGAGGAGGTGCCCGACGTGGCACGCGAAGACAAGGCTGCGGCCGTCGCCGAGATCACCGAGGAGTTCACCTCCTCGACCGCAGCGGTGCTCACCGAGTACCGCGGCTTGAGTGTGGCCCAGTTGAAGGAACTGCGCCGGTCGTTGGCCGACGTGGCGAACTACGCTGTGGTCAAGAACACGCTGACCCGCCGCGCAGCCCAGGACGCTGGCATCGAGGGTCTGGATGATCTCCTCGTCGGGCCGAGTGCGATTGCGTTCGTCAAGGGTGATCCCGTCACCGCCGCAAAGGGCCTGCGCACGTTCGCTAAGGACAACCCCGCGCTCGTCGTCAAGGGCGGCTACATGGACGGCCGTGTCCTCGATGCGGCACAGATCGCCACCCTGGCCGAACTCGAGTCCCGCGAAGTCCTGTTGTCCAAGCTCGCCGGTGCCATGAAAGCGTCGATGGCCGGTGCGGCGGGTCTGTTCAACGCCCCGCTGTCGCAGGCGGCACGTCTGTTCGCCGCGCTGCAGGACAAACTGCCCGCCGATGCGGCGCCGGCCCCTGAGGCTGCCGCCCCGGCAGAACCAGCGGAAACGACCGAGACCCCCAGCGCTGATGCTGGCGAAGCGAGCAGCGTTGACTCCCAGCCGCCGGTCGACCCGGCAGCCGAATCCGCCGAATCCGCCGA
>JAGYOB010000051.1 GCA_018399515.1 Candidatus Nanopelagicales bacterium | reverse complement strand
CTGTCGGGCCAGTACCGCGATCAGCCGTATGTCTATCGGGTGGGTGAGCAGGAGTTCACCGTTGCCTACGCCCCTGCCGAATCACGAAACCGGATGTTCGGCGGCAACAGCAACTGGCGTGGCCCCGTGTGGGTACCGATGAACTTCCTGTTCCTCCAGGCCTTGAACGCCTACGCGCGATTCACGGGTGACACCCTGACCGTGGTCGACCCCGACGACCAATCGAAGCGAGTCGATCTGGCGGGATTGGGGGATCGGCTCGCGCGGCGGTTGACGTCACTGGTGGTCCGCGACAGTTCCGGTCGGCGGGCGGTCCTCGGCGATAACGATTATTTCCAGAATGATCCGCACTGGCGCGACCTTGTGCCGTTCTTCGAGTACTTCGATGGCGACAGCGGCCGGGGTGCGGGGGCCAGCCACCAGACCGGATGGACTGCCGCGCTGGCGTTGCTATTGCAATTTCGCGGCGACCTCAGGCCAGGCTCCCTGACGCTTCGGGACCAGTCGCGCTAGTTGTGTCATCTCCTACGCCGAGGCTCCTAGGTCTTGGGTGGAGTGGGGGCGTTGTCTTCGGCTGTGGGTTCGGTGAAGTTCGCGACTTCCACCTGCACGGGGCGCCGGATGATCCAGGTGAACGCGGCGATGATCACGATGATGCCGACGATCACCTCGATGGCTTGCAACGGACCACTCTGGGCGAATTCGAAGACGGTCACGCCGATCTCTTGGACCAGGATGAACACGGCCATGACCAGGACGAACCAGCCGAAGAGTTTGCGCAGCAGATCCGGATGGATCTTGCCCACGAGTCGACTACCCACGAGAGCACCGACGATGGCAGCCCCGGTCACGATGAGGATGATCGGCCAATCGAGGTCGATCTCGGAGTTCCACGAGATTACCGATCCACCGCCGAAGGCCACGGCATATCCGAAGAATCCAGCGACAGATTTCATCGCCACGACAAGCAGGGACGTAGCCACCGCGTTCGGCATGGACAGGCCACCCAGCAAGACGAGTGCGGGAACAACGAGGAAGCCACCGCCGGCCCCGACCAATCCGGTCACCAAGCCGACGACCAATCCATCGATGAGGATGCGCACGATCGGGCGTCCACCGTGGGATTTCGCCGCAACCTGCTTGCGACCGCGGATCATGGCCACAGCTGTCACGCCCATCATCACGGCGAACGCGATGAGCAGGAGGGCGCCGGGCAGACGAGCACCGATCTGGCCACCGATGAAAGCTCCGACCATGCCGGCAACGCCGAACAGCACCCCGGTCTTCCACACCACGCGTCCGGCGCGAGCATGACTGATGAGTCCGAACACCGACGTGATCGCCACGACGAACAGGCTGGCGGTGATCGCTGCTTTCGCATCGAAGCCGACCACGTACACCAGCAGCGGCGTCGTCAGGATCGATCCGCCACCACCGAGCAGTCCTACGGCCATGCCGATGAAGACGGCGAGAACGGCGGCGACGACGGTCAGGATTGCCATGTGGGCTCTTCTTTCTCAGTGGTGGCGGTGACGAGTGAGGACTGCGGAGTCCAGCTGACGTCGAGTGCGAAGCGATCACCGCGGATGTAGGTCTCGCGCCATTCCACAGAGATCGCGCCGCTGCGGGCGAGTCGCTCGATCGCGAGCACCGCGGTCTGGCTGGGAACATCGAGGAGTTCACCGATGTGGCGGGGTGCGATGAGTGCGGTGATGCGTTCGGAGCCGGAATCGACGGTGACTCCGCAACGACGGGTCAATTCGGCGTACAACCCGGTGGCGGTGAAGTCGACATCCAGAAGTGCCGCCGCGATGCTCGCGGGCAACCATGAGGTGTCCAGGGCCAGGGGTTCGTTATCGGCGAAGCGCACGCGCTCGATGACGATGAGTTCGGTTTCGGCGGGCACACCCAAAGTCGTGGCCACGACCGCGTTGACGGTTCGGGCGAGCCGGCGGACTTCGCTGGTCTGGTCCAGACCCTGCTCGGTCATCGTGTCGAACAGGGAGTAGAGGGTGCCCATGCTGGCCGCGATCCGGCGACGATCGAGGGTCGTACCGCGGCCGCGCTCGCGGCGGATCAGCCCCTCCTCGCGCAGCACCCGCATCGCTTCGCGGATGGTGTGCCGACTGACCTCATAGGCCTCGGTCAAACTCAACTCGCCCGGGAAGCCGACCTCGAATTCCCCCGAGGCGATACGACGGCGCAGGTCATCGCACACCTGGGCCCACAGCGGAACGGGGCTGGTGCGGTCGGGGCGGTGGGCCCCGAACTCGGCCTGAGGAGTCACGAGGGTAAATGTACGTACATCCGGACAGGTTGTCCAGTTCCCCTGCATCGGACCCGGGCTGACTAGGCTCGCCGGCGTGGACCTCGTCATCCGGGACGCCCCTGTCGACCCGATCTTCGTCGGTGGAACCGGGCGCAGCGGGACCACGATCGCCGGTCGGCTGATCGGCCAC
>JAGYOB010000050.1 GCA_018399515.1 Candidatus Nanopelagicales bacterium | reverse complement strand
TGCCGGAGTGCAGTTGGGCATCGCGGTCGCTGGCCCGCGCGGCCTGGTGGTGCCCAAGATCGTCGATGCTGATCGGTTGGATGCGACGGGCATGGCCGGTGCGTTGACGGACTTGATCGACCGTGCCCGAGAGGACCGGATCACCCCGGCCGACTCCCTCGGCGCGACGATCACCATCACCAATATCGGGGTGTTCGATGTCGACGGGGGCACCCCGGTGCTGCCGCCGGGTCAAGCCGCGATCCTCGCCACAGGTCGCGTCATCGATCGGCCGTGGGCAGTCGACGGCGGGTTGGCGGTGCGCCCGGTGATGCAGCTATCGCTGACCTTCGATCACCGCATCGTCGATGGTCAGCAGGGTGCGACATTCCTGTCGGATGTGGCGTCCTTCCTCGCCGCACCCGACGTCGCGCTAGCGTGACGCCCATGAGTTCTCCGACCTCCCCGCTGCCCCCCGATGCCGACCTGGAAACCCTCATCGCCACCTGGGAATCCGCGCATGATGATCTGCTCGAACTGCTGGATTCCCTCGATGACGAGCAGTGGTCGGCAGCCACCGACCTGCCCGGGTGGAGCGTGGCCGATGTGGTCGCGCACATCACCTGGCTGGAACTGTGGCTGATGGGTGATGCCGAACCGACCCACGAGCCCGATTGGTCGACGCTGCCGCATGCGGCGAGCGACAAGGCCAAGTTCATGGAGACACCGGTTGATCGGCGCCGCTCGTGGTCGCGCGAGGAGGTGATGGCCGAAACCCGCGAGACCTTGGCCCGCCGGCTCGCCAGTTTGCGCACCGACTTCACCGATCGCAGTGACGCATACGTTGGCCCCTTCGGACCGGGCAATATCGGTGGCCTGGTGCAGCAGCGCACCTTCGACACCTGGGTGCACGAGCAGGACATCCGGAGGGCGGTCGCTGTGCCCGGTGGTCTTGATTCACCCGGTGCGCGGGCATCGGCGACGCAGATCGCCCCGGGTCTGGGCAAGATCGTCGGCAAGGGTGCCGGTGCCGCGGTGGGCGAATCGGTGCGTTTCATCGTGACGGAGCCCGGTGTCGCCTTCGATGTCGCGATCGTCGTCGGTGACGATGGCCGGGCTCGCATGGTCGAGTCGGTGGAAGCCCCGATGGTGACGCTGACGATGCCGTTCGAGTCGTTCATGCTCGCCACCGGTGGTCGTGCGCCCGACTGGCGCTCGACCGTCACCGTCGAAGGTGATGCGGATCTGGCTGAACGAGTGCTCGCGAGCATGACGCTCACTCCCTGATCACCTCACTCGATGAATCTGACCACCGCGTGGGTTGCCGCCTGGGCCGATGACCCGACGCGGGTCGTGCTGCGGGCACCTGCGCACGACATCTCCTGGACTGCGGGGGAACTCACCGAGCGCACCGCGATCGCTGCAGCGCGATTGCAGGCAGCCGGTGTGCAGCCCGGTGATCGGGTGCTGCTGTCGTGCTTACCCTCGGCGGCGACGGTGGTGGCGTATATCGCCATCCTGCGTGCCGGGGCCATTGTGGTGCCAGCCAATACCGGCTATACCGAAAGCGAACTCGCCCACATCGAGTCGATCGCGCAGCCGATTCACCGGATCACCGATGCGAACATCGACCTCGCCGATCTGCCCGCACCGCAGACGACTTCGAGCCTGGACGCTGCACCGTCGACCGCTCCGGCGATGCTCGGTTTCACCTCGGGCACAACCGGCAAGCCCAAGGCTGCGCAACTGACGCACGGCAATCTGCTCGCCGGTGCTCGCGCAGTCGTGCAGGCGTGGGAGTGGTCTCGTGATGATGTGCTGCTGCATGCGCTGCCGATGTTCCATATGCACGGCCTGGGTGTGGGACTCAACGGTGCGTTCACCGCGGGAGCCGGACTGATCGTGCTGCCGGCCTTCGATCCCGGTGTCGTCGCCGAGCATGCACCGTCAGCGTCGATGTTCTTCGGAGTGCCGACGATGTATGCGCGCTTGGCCGATGCTCAACGCCTCGATGCACTGCGCACTATGCGACTCATCGTGTCCGGCAGTGCACCCTTGCCGACCGATCTGTTCGCGCGCATCGCCGAGCAGGCAGGCCAGGCTCCGCTGGAGAGATACGGCATGACCGAGACGGTAATGCTTACCGGCAACCCGCTTCATGGGGAGCGGCGTGCGGGCAGCGTCGGGGTGGCGATGCCGAACGTCGACATCCGGTTGGGCGATGGCGATGTCGTCGAGGTGCGGGGGCCGAATGTGTTCGCCGGTTATCTGGGCATCGATCCGGCACAGACCTTCACCGCCGACGGGTGGTTCCCCACCGGAGACATCGGTCGCGTGGATGACGATGGCTACTGGCATCTGGTGGGTCGGGCGAGTGACCTGATCATCACCGGTGGGTACAACGTCTATCCCCGCGAGGTCGAAGATGTCCTGCGCACGCATCCCGGTGTCGCCGACGTTGCGGTGGTCGGTCGCCCCTCGCGCGAGTGGGGTGAAGAAGTCACGGCAGTGATCGTCGGAGATGCAGACGTCGACCAGCTGCGCGAGATCGCCGCGGAATCACTGGCCCCCTATAAACGACCGAAG
>JAGYOB010000049.1 GCA_018399515.1 Candidatus Nanopelagicales bacterium | reverse complement strand
GCCGGCGGCAACACTGGCGTTCAGCGATTCGGTATCCGCCGCGATCGGGATCGATACGAGCAGATCGCAGGTCTCCCCTACGAGTCGGCCCAGGCCCTGGCCCTCAGCGCCGATGACGACGATGAGTGGACCGTTCGCCAACTGCGGATCAAGATCAACCAGCGAGGTGTCACCATCAGCAGCAAGTCCCACGACGAAGTAACCGGATTTCTTGGCTGCCGCCAGGGTGCGGGTCAGATTCGTCGCCTGAGCCACTCGAATGCGTGCCAGTGCTCCCGCGCTGGCCTTCCATGCAGTCGCGGTCACTCCAGCCGCTCGACGTTCCGGGATGATCACGCCGCTCGCGCCGAATGCTGCCGCCGATCGGGTCACCGCCCCTAGATTGCGTGGATCGGTGACACCATCCAACGCGACGAGGAGGGGGGAGCCAGCATCGAGTGCTGCCTCGAGCAGTTCCGCAGGGTCGGCATAGTCATACGGCGGGACGGTCAGCAGCACCCCCTGATGCACTCCAGCGTCGGTGGTGCGATCGAGTTCCCCACGGGTGGCTTCCATGATCGGCAGACCGAGTTCGGCTGCGAGCGCCACCGCTTCTGAGATCCGATCATCAGCGTCGATGTACTGCATGACCGTCAGCGATGTCGCCGGGACCCCCGCGCGCAACGCTTCCAGGACCGGGTTGCGGCCGATGAGCAGTTCCGTGCCTCGGGCTGCCCCGGAGCGTGCGGCAGAGCTGCGTTTACTCGCCGACTTCTCCGCTGATTTCGCCCGTCGCGCAGCCGGGTGACCGGTCCGCTCGGTGGCCTTCGGGGTAGGCCCCTTGCCCTTCAGAGCTTTGCGTCGCTGCCCCCCCGAACCGACGACCATGCCCTTCTTCGAACCCGAGTTGCGCATCGCCCCGCGCCGTTGACTATTGCCCGCCATAAGAGTCAGTGTCCCTGCGTCAGTGACCAGCGCACACCGTCGGGGGTGTCTTCCAACGCGATCCCAGCTTGCGCCAATCTGTCTCGGATCGCATCGGCGGCGGCATAATCCTTGGCTTCGCGCGCCTGTTCACGATCGGCAAGAGCTGCTCGAACGAGCACATCGATGACATCGTTCATCGCCTGCGAATCACCCTCTCGGTCATCCCACGCAATCGGATCGAGGCCGAGAACCGACATCATCGCGCGCACCTCCCCTGACCGTGCTCGTGCCGTTGCATCGTCACCGGTGTCGAGTGCTGCGTTACCCGCACGCACGGTGTCGTGCACCACGGCGAGAGCCTGAGGGACACCGAGGTCGTCGTCCATGGCATCGGAAAACGCACGCGGCAGAGCACCTGGCGGCAACTCACCAAGTCGATCAAGCGAACGGCGGAGGAACCCGTCGATCCGCCGGTACGCCGCAGCAGATTCGGCCATCGCATCGTCAGAGAATTCCAGCATCGACCGGTAGTGGGCACTGCCGAGGTAGTAGCGCAGTTCGACGGGGCGGACCCGCTGGATAACCTCACTGACCAGCAGCGAATTACCCAGCGACTTGCTCATTTTTTCTCCCGCAGTGGTAACCCAAGCGTTGTGCAACCACAGTCGAGCGAACTCATCCCCTGCGGCACGCGACTGGGCGATCTCGTTCTCGTGGTGAGGGAATAGCAGATCCATCCCACCGCCGTGAATGTCGAAGCTCGGGCCCAGATACCGCGTCGCCATTGCTGAACATTCCAGGTGCCATCCCGGTCGACCACGTCCCCACGGAGTGGGCCACGACGGCTCGCCGGGCTTCGCCGACTTCCACAGCGCGAAGTCACGAGGGTCGCGCTTATCGGTCACACCAGCCTCGGTGGCCGGATGCATGTCGTCGGGTCGCTGCCCACTCAGAGCACCGTAATCAGCGAATGAGCGCACATCGAAGTACACATCTCCGTTGTGGTCGTAGGCATGACCATTGTCGATGAGCCGATCCATGAGCTCGACCATCTCGGTGATGTGGCCGGTAGCGCGTGGTTCATAGGTCGGGGGAATACATCCCAGGGCGTCATATGCGGAGGTGAAGGCTCGCTCGTTGCGCATCGCCACCGACCACCAGGGCTCACCGAGCTCCTCACCCCGAGCCAGGATCTTGTCGTCGATATCGGTCACGTTCCGGATGAGCGTCACCTCGTAGCCGGATGCCTTCAACCATCGGCTGAGGATGTCGAAGACCAGCCCCGAACGCACGTGTCCGACATGCGGTGGAGCCTGCACGGTCGCGCCGCACAGGTACATCGACACCTGCCCGGGCACCAGCGGTTCGAACGTGCGCACCTCGCGGGTGGCCGTGTCATACAGGCGAAGACTCATCAGGCTCGACGACTCACAGAGCCCGGGTGATGACCTTCGCCGGAGTCAATCGGCACACCACACGGACATGGTCGGTGCCGTCGTCTCCGGGAAACCGCTTACCGGTGTAGGCGTGGGACAACTCGTGAATGAGGTCGTCACCACCTTCCTCGGTCATCGATACGGTCCCGCGAATCTCGACGTAGGCATAGGGGTTGTCACTGTCGTAGACCATCACCGATGCTCGGGGGTCGCGTTCCATATTCAGCGTCTTGCGCCGCCCGCGGATCGTGCTGAACAACACGTCGTCGCCATCGGTCTTCACCCACACGACAGTCTGCTGCGACGAGCCATCCGGCTGAGTCGTGGCGACGGTGGCGAAGTGGGGTGCGTTCAACAGCCGCCGGGCCGATTCCGGGATCGTGGCATGCGTCGTGGTGGCGGACATAGGGACAGATTAGCGGTGGAGCAAAGCGGTGGCGATGGCCGCCAGCCCTTCCCCCCGGCCGGTCAGACCGAGCCCATCGGTCGTGGTCGCGGCCACACTCACCGGCGCCCCGACTGCCTCACTCAGCACTGCTTGGGCTTCTTCGCGGCGCGGACCCAGGCGCGGGCGATTGCCGATGACCTGCACAGCGATGTTGTCGATCGTCCATCCGGCCGCTCTCACACGCTCGCCAGCCTCTGCTAGCAGCATGGTGCCGCGGGCCCCCGCCCACCGCAGATCATCGGTGCCGAAATTGCTGCCCAGGTCTCCCAGACCAGCAGCCGACAAGAGCGCATCGGCGGCCGCATGTGCGCCGACATCGCCATCGGAGTGCCCCGAAAGACCCGGTTCCTCGCCCGGCCAAGCCAATCCAACCAGGTGCAGGGGGCGCATCGGATCGGTGTCGAAGGGGTGCACGTCGACTCCGATTCCGGTGCGCATCTGCACCGGTTGGTCAGCCGACGACACCGCCTGCCCTCCTTCGTGACAGCACTGCTTCGGCCAGCACCAGGTCCATCGGACGTGTCACCTTGAAGGCCTCTTCGTGTCCGAGCACGGTAACCACCTCCACCCCCTGTCGTTCGACCAGACCAGCATCGTCTGTGACATCGTCGACCTCGGCATTCGCATGAGCCTGTTGCAGCACCGAACGGGTGAATCCCTGCGGAGTCTGCACCGCACGCAAATGAGACCGATCGGGTGTCGACACCACGCGGCCTTCGGCGTCAACAGTCTTGACGGTGTCGACCAGTTTGAGCACCGGGATCACAGCGGGTGCCCCTGCCCGGACCGCCACCGCGACCCGTTCGACCATCTCGACGGGAACAAGGGGGCGGGCCGCGTCGTGCACCAGTACCACGTCGACATCTGACGGCAGGGCGATCAGAGCACGGGCGACGGATGACTGGCGGGTGTCGCCGCCGGCGACGACGGTCAACTCCGCGTCGCTGACAACCTCGCTGAGTAGTGCCCGAACCATGTCGACCTCGTCTTCAGGCGCAGCGACGACGACTACGTCTACTCCGCGGGCGAGGGACAGCGCGCGGACAGCGTGCACCAGGAGAGGTGACCCTCCGAGTGGCCGCAGCGCCTTGGGGGCACCAGGCCCCAGTCTCATGCCCTTGCCGGCAGCGGGGACGACCGCTGCAGTGCGACTCACCGGCGCCGAGTGGGCACCTACGAGGCCAAGACCTCGTCGAGGATGGCCTCGGCCTTGTCCTCGTTGGTCTTCTCCGCGAGGGCCAGTTCGCTCACCAGGATCTGCCGGGCTTTCGCCAGCATCCGCTTCTCGCCAGCTGACAGCCCACGTTCGCGTTCGCGACGCCACAGATCACGCACGACCTCGGCCACCTTGATCACATCGCCGGAGGCGAGTTTCTCTAGATTGGCCTTATAGCGCCGCGACCAGTTGGTCGGCTCCTCGGTGTAGGGCTGCCGCAAGACATCGAAGACGCGATCGAGACCCTCGGCGTTGACGACATCGCGCACTCCTACGAGATCGACGTTGTCAGCCGGAACCCGAACGGTCAGATCACCCTGGGCGACCCGAAGAACGAGGTACTCGCGTTCGACTCCCTTGATCACCCGGACCTCGACATCCTCGATGAGGGCGGCCCCGTGGTGGGGGTAGACGACCGTGTCGCCAACCTTGAAGGTCATAAAGAATTTCCCCTTTCCAGGTCTTCAAGGCTAGCACGGGTGCGATCCCGCCCCCGGTCGGGATTCCCCAGCGTCCCGCTCGGCTAGAGTGCTTACGTGACCTCGAGTACTCGTCGATTAGGTGCCCGCATCCTTGTAGCCGGCATGGCCACCGCCGCCGCCCTGTCACTTTCGGGCTGCTTCAACGGATTCCAGTCCACCACCAATACGCAGAACACCATGAGCACCGGCAATGGTGTGCAAGCCCAGGTCGGGGATGTGCGTATCGAGAACGCGACGCTCGTCCGCGGTGAAGGTTCAGCGGTCACCCTCATCATGACGATCGTCAACGTGGGTGCTGAGCCCGATTCGCTCGCCGATGTCGCCATCGCCGGGCAGCGCGCCGTCATCACCGACGGGGCCACCACGATCGGTCCGGTCGACGTCGCTTCGGGTGCGGCGGTGCCCTTCGGTTACGGACAGGACGGATCCGGGGCCAGTCGCTGGATCAACGTCTACACCGCCGAGATCCCCGAGAGCGGCTTCGTCCCCGTTCAGGTCTTCATGACCAATGCCGGGCTCGCCGAACTCGAGGTCCTGACCGTTCCCCCGGTCGGCTTCTACGACGGAATCTCGCCGCAGCCACCGACGGCTCCGTAAGGATCCGCTCCGGAATTACAGCTCGAACTTATAGCCGAGACCTCGCACCGTGACGATGTGCACAGGGTTGGCCGGGTCGTCTTCCAACTTGGCGCGCAAGCGCTTGACGTGCACATCGAGGGTCTTGGTGTCACCGACGTAATCGGAACCCCACACCCGGTCGATGATCTGACCACGAGTGAGGACCCGGCCCGCATTGCGCATCAGCAACTCGAGGAGATCGAATTCCTTCAGCGGCATCGACGTGACGTCGCCGCGCACCGTCACGACATGACGATCGACATCGATGCGAACGGGACCGGCCTCGAGCACCATCGGCAGCAACTCATCTGGTTCACCGCGACGGCGCAGCACCGCACGGATGCGAGCGACGAGTTCGCGTGACGAGAACGGCTTCGTGACGTAATCATCGGCGCCGAGTTCGAGTCCGACGACCTTGTCGACCTCGCCATCCTTGGCCGTCACCATGATGATCGGCACCGCTGATCGCTGGCGCAGACTGCGGCACACCTCCGTGCCCGAGATGCCCGGCAGCATCAGGTCCAATAAAACGAGGTCAGCCCCGTGTCGATCGAATTCCTCGAGCGCCTGGACACCATCAATGGCGATGCCGACTTCGTAGCCCTCACGCCGCAGCATGAAGGACAGAGCATCGGAGAACGATTCTTCGTCCTCCACCACCAGGACTCTGGTCACGGGTGCGATTCTCCCTCGGTCACGCCCACCAACGATGCGGGGGCAGTTTGGTCCTCATCATCATCGACGGAGGCCGACGACGTGCGAATAAGAGGGAAGCGCAGGGTGAAGGTGGAGCCAACTCCCACCTCAGACCACACCCGGCATTCCCCGCCGTGATTGCGGCAGACGTGCTTGACGATCGCCAGGCCCAAGCCGGTGCCCCCGGTGCCTCGGGAGCGGGCTGGGTCGACGCGGTAGAACCGCTCGAAGATCCGCTCCAGATCATGCTCGGGAATACCCATTCCCTGATCTTTGACGTCAACCTCGATGATCGACTCGTTGACCCGCATCGCGATCGCAACCCTGGTGTGCGCGGGAGAATAGGCGATCGCGTTAGCGAGCAGATTGCGCACCGCCATGAGGACCTGACCCCGATCGCCGAGCATACGGACATCGGGCTGAAGACCCTCGACGATCTCGATGTCCTGCGCCACCGCGAGAGTGCGAACTTCTTCGACGGCCTGGGCCACAACTTCGGCAATGTCGATCTCTGCGGCATGGCTGAGCGGATCGTCGCTTTGCAACCGGGATAGGTCGATGATGTCGTTGATCAGGTTCGACAGTCGGGTGGATTCCGACTGCATGCGTTCGGCGAATCTGCGGACCGATTCCGGGTCGTCGGCCGCGCTCAGAATCGCCTCGGCGAGAAGTGACAGCGCCCCGACCGGAGTCTTGAGTTCGTGACTGACGTTCGCCACGAAGTCCCGACGGACCGCATCGACTCGACGCTCATCGGAAAGGTCGTTGACGAGCATCAGGTACATGCCCCCGGACAGCGGCGCAACCTGGACTCGAAGATCGAGCAGGCCGCGACCGAGAGGTGGCCGGCGCACCCGCACTTCACGTTCGCGAGCCGCTCCGTCACCGGCGACCCGGCGCACCAGTTCTCGCAGGCTGGCTACCGATACCTGGTCTCGACGGACGAGCCCGAGGGCCTCCGCGCGGGGGGTCGCCCGCAAGATCGAGGAGTCCTCATCGACGACCAGCGATGCCCCCGGCAGAACCGAGAGGACCCGCACGACTTCGTCGGGGACGATCGGGGTGGGCCGAACGGCAACGGCAGGATCACGCGCCTCGCGTGCCTGCTTGCGGCGCCGAACCACCATGAACACAGCCTAGAGCCCGACCTGCGTGACGCAGCCTCACCGAAGCGATAGGTTGACATTGATTGGTTGAGCATTCATCGGGTGTCATCCGGGGTTCACCTTCACGTCTTCGGATATTCACCTGCGTCACCAACCCTCTCCACATGAAGGGTGAACCGATGCGCCAGGAGTACTACGAGCAACTCGATGCCATCAGCGACGATCTCGTCCATCTCACCCGCCTGGTCGGCTCAGCGATGAATCTGGCGACCCAGTCGCTGCTCGATGCGAACCTCCAGCTCGCCGAAAGCGTGATCGCCGCGGACACCGAGGTGGATTCGGTGGCCGCGGAGGTCGAGGCGAAATGCTCGGAGGTCATCGCACTGCAGGCGCCGGTCGCCACCGACCTGCGGATCGTCGTCGGCGCCCTACGGATCTCCGCCTCACTGGAGCGCATGGGCGATCTCGCCGAGCATGTCGCCAAGCAGGCCCGGATGCGCTACCCGCACGTGGCGATCCCCACCGAGTTGCGCGCAACCTTCGCCGAGATGGGGGGTATCGCCGAAGTGATCGTGTCCAAGACAGGTGCGGTCATCTCGACCAAGGACGTCGCGCTCTCGGCCGATATCGCAGCCCACGACGAGCAGATGGACCGTTTGCACCGGGAACTGTTCACCATCGTGCTGTCCCCGTCATGGAGCCACGGTGTGGAGGCCGCCATAGACGTGACGCTTCTTTCTCGCTATTACGAACGTTTTGCAGATCATGCGGTCTCGGTCACCCGTCGTGTCGTCAATATCGTGACCGGTGAGCCCTATGTTGCGGTGAGCCTCGACGACCAGCAGCTGTAAGCAACCTGCCGCGTCGTCGAGACCGGAGGTGCCGACGCGACCGGGTTCCGTCACACTGGAGTCTCAACCATCTCGGGAGGACACAGAGTGCGAGCACGATCGCAGCCGGCGACACCCCGCCGCATCGGTGTTGTGTCCTTGCACACCTCCCCTCTCGAGCAACCCGGCACCGGCGACGCAGGCGGCATGAACGTCTATGTTCTGGAATCCGCACGCATGCTCGCCGCGAGCGGGGTTGAGGTGGAGATCTTCACTCGAGCGGTGTCGTCGGGAATCCCACCCGTCGTCGAGGTCGTACCCGGAGTGACTGTGCGGCACCTGCGTGCCGGCCCCCTCGAAGCACTCCGCAAGGAAGACCTGGCCGCACAGTTGTGCGCATTCAGCGTGGCTTTGCTGCAGATCGAGGCAGGCCGACCCGAGGGCTGGTTCGATCTGCTGCACTCGCACTACTGGTTGTCCGGGCAGATCGGCTGGCTGGCATCTGAGCGCTGGCAGGTCCCGCTCGTCCATTCGATGCACACGATGGCGAAGGTGAAGAACGCCGAACTCGCCGCGGGGGACTGCCCCGAGCCCAAGGTGCGCATCATCGGGGAGCAGCAGGTCGTCGACGCGGCCACGCGCCTCATCGCCAACACCGACGATGAAGCCCATCAACTCATCGATTTGTACGGCGCCGACCCCGACGCTGTCGACGTCGTCCATCCCGGGGTCGATCTCGAGGTGTTCCAACCGCGTGATCGCGTCGCTGCTCGTGCGGAACTCGGGATCGACCCAGATGCCATCGTGCTGCTTTTCGTGGGGCGCATCCAACCTCTCAAGGCACCAGACCTGCTCATCGAGTCGGTGGCGAAGGTGCTGGCTCACAATCCTGAACTGCCCATCCTCGTGGCGATCAACGGCGGACCATCCGGTTCGGGATTAGCCCATCCCACAGCTTTGGCCGAACTCGCCAACGACCTCGGCATCGCCGATCGAGTCCGCTTCGAACCGCCTTCGGATCGCACCAGATTGACCGCCTGGTACTCCGCCGCTGACTGGACGGTCGTGCCTTCATACTCGGAATCCTTCGGCCTCGTGGCCATCGAATCCCAAGCATGCGGCACGCCCGTCATCGCGGCTGATGTCGGTGGTTTGCGCACCGCTGTCGCTGACGGTGTGAGTGGAATCCTGGTTCCCGGGCACGACCCTGCAGATTGGGCTCGCGTCATCGGCGTTGCCATCTGCCGGCCAGCCCTTCGCGAACACCTCGCAGCGCAGGCACGCTCGCATGCCGAGCACTTCAGTTGGTCGGCGACGGCGGCGGGCCTCCTCGCGTCCTATCGCCAGGCTATGGCGCAGGACTATCCCCTGTCCCTCGCCGCATCCGAGGGCTGATTCCTCGATGACGGATCCGCAAGCGGTGAGTGGTCTGATCGACGACTACCTTGCATCCACCGGCCTGGACTATGAGCAATCCAAGCCCGGCACCTTCGTCGTTACCCTGCCCGGTGAACGCAAGTTGTTGACGACGGTGTCGATCGTCGTGGGAAATCACGCGGTGAGCATCAATTCCTTCGTCGCCCGCGCACCTGAAGAGAACCACGCCGAGGTGTACCGCTGGATCCTGGAACGCAACCGCAAGACCTACGCCGTCGCCTACGCCCTCGACCACCTCGGCGATGTCTACCTCAGTGGACGTCTGCCCCTGAATGCGATCAGTGCCGACGAACTGGATCGTGTGCTCGGTTGCGTCCTGGAATACAGCGATGGCTCGTTCAACACGCTGCTCGAACTCGGCTTCGCCTCCGCGATCCGCAAGGAATGGCACTGGCGGGTCGAGCACGGCGAGCCGACGACCAATCTGGAAGCCTTCCGCCACCTGATCGAGTGATTCCGGCAGGATGGGCCCATGACTCACACGCTGATCCTGCTGCGACATGGCGAAAGCGAATGGAACGCCGCCAACCTGTTCACCGGGTGGGTGGATGTCGACCTCACCGATAAGGGTCGTGCCGAAGCGATCCGCGGTGGCGCCCTGCTTCGGGATGCAGGCATCACCCCGGACATCGTGGTGACATCTCTGCTCAAGCGTGCGATCACCACGGCGAATCTCACACTTGCCGAAGCCGGGCTGTCGTGGTTGCCCGTGCAGCGAAACTGGCGCTTGAACGAACGTCACTACGGGGCTCTCCAGGGCAAGAACAAGAAGGAGACGCTCGAGACATATGGCGAGGAGCAGTTCACGCTGTGGCGGCGTTCCTATGACACACCGCCGCCACCCATCGACCCCGACAGTGAGTTCGCCCAGACCCACGATGCTCGGTATGCGCATCTGCCACCGCAGGCGCGCCCCGCGACCGAGTGTCTTGCCGATGTCGTCACGCGACTCATCCCCTACTGGCAGGATGTCATCGTCGGCGAACATCTGAGCGCCGGTCGCACAGTTCTTGTTGCGGCACACGGTAATTCCCTGCGCGCACTGGTCAAGCACCTCGATGAAATCAGCGATGAGGACATCGCCGGGTTGAACATCCCCACGGGGATTCCACTGGTGTATCGCCTCAACGATGACTATCGACCCGTCACACCTGGTGGGGAGTACCTGGACCCTGACGCCGCCGCTGCAGCCGCAGCCGCTGTCGCCAATCAGGGGCGGTAACAGCAGTGAGCGAACACGGTCGCACCCATCGGCTCGAGTTGACTGATTCGACACTGCGCGATTGGACCGCGACAGTTCTCGCCGTCGATACCGACGAGGGGATCGTGCTCGACCGTTCAGCGTTTTATCCCGGAGGCGGCGGTCAGCCACCCGATCACGGAGTGCTGCTGTGGAGTGGGGTGCAGACCCGGATCGTCGATGTGCGCCGCGGTGACGACCTGTGGCTCATCCCTGCCGAAGGCGATCCGCTCCCGTCTGTCGGAACACAGGTTCAGGGAGCGATCGAGGATGATCGCCGCACTGCCTTGATGCGCACGCATTCGGGCTTGCATGTGCTGTCGGGCGTCGTGTTCCGCGACTTCGGCGCGCTGGTCACCGGATCGAATATGGAACCCCTGACCGGGCGGTTGGATTTCAACCTCGAGACAGTTCCGGACGGTTTCAAGGAGTCGGTCGAGGATGCCCTGAACTCCGAGATCGTCGCCGATCGAGCGATCAGCGCCTACGAACTTCCGCGCGAGGAGGCGCTCGCGATACCCGATGTCATACGAACTGCTGCGAACCTGCTGCCCCCCACCATCGAGATCGTCCGCATTGTCGACATAGCCGGGCTCGATGTGCAAGCCGACGGTGGCACCCATGTGGCATCGACCCGCCAGGTCGGGCGCATGCGCGTGGCCAAGGTCGAGAACAAAGGCAAGGGCTTTCGACGCATCCGCGTCACCGTCGAGGACTAGCCGATTAGAACGCCGACTCGTCCAGGGTGACGTAGAGGTTGTCGTTCTCCGCCAGAACATCGAACATCGTGTCGACCGTCGGCAGTTCACGGGTGAAGAAGTATTCCGATGCCAGGCGCTTGCCGGCATAGAAGTCGTCGTCACCGGTCGCGGCGAGTTCGACATCGAGCCACAGCCACGCGATGACCACATGACCCACTGCATCGAGATAGGTCGTCGCATCCGACAGCGCCGACGTCGGATCTCGGTCTGCCCACAGGGATCCGGTGACCTCGAGCATCCGCTGCATTCGGGCAGCGAGTGCCTGCGCGTGCTCGGCAGCCGCGCCCCCTACCGCAAGCCCGCGATCGATGGTGGCCTGCATCCGTTGGGCCAGTGCGATGAGCGCTGCGCCGTTGTTCATCGTGACTTTGCGGCCGAGCAGGTCGAGGGCTTGGATCCCGTGCGTGCCCTCGTGAATGTGGTTGAGCCGGTTGTCCCGCCAGCGCTGCTCGACGGAGTATTCGCGGGTGTATCCGTATCCACCGTGGATCTGGATAGCGTGATCGTTGGCGCGCAGGCACCATTCCGAGGGCCAGCTCTTCGCGATGGGGGTCAGCATCTCCAGGAGGAGTTTCGCTGATTCGGGATCCTCACCGCGCTCGAGTTCATCGACCAGGGTGCCGCAGTACAACTCCAGTGCCAGCCCGCCTTCGACATACGCCTTGGATGCCAGCAGCATCCGGCGCACATCGGGATGCTCGATGATCGGCACCATGGGCGCATTCGGGTCTTTACCGGCGACGGGGCGGCCTTGCGTGCGGACCCGTGCGTATTCCAAAGCGGTGAGGTAACCGGCATACCCTTGTGCGACCGCACCGCTACCGACGGCGATCCGTGCCTCGTTCATCATGTGGAACATGTAGGCCAGGCCCTTGTTCTCCTCGCCGACGAGGTAGCCGATGGAACCGTCGTTCTCACCGAAGTTGAGCAGGCAGTTGGTCAGGCCTCGCTGCCCCATCTTGTGGTTGAGTCCGGCGAGGCTCACATCATTGCTCGAGCCGTCATCGCGGAACTTGGGGACGATGAACAGCGAGATGCCTTTGACTCCCGGCGGCGCACCAGGTACCCGTGCGAGCACCAGGTGCACGATGTTCTCGCTCAGGTCATGATCGCCGCCGGAAATCCACATCTTGTTGCCACGGATGCGATACGTGCCGTCGTCCTGCGGCTCGGCCTTGGTGGTGATGTCCGACAGTGACGATCCGGCCTGCGGCTCACTCAGGCACATGGTGCCGAAGTAGCGGCCTTCGATCATCGGTGGCACCCAGCGTTCGATCTGTTCGGGGCTTGCATGAGCGAGCAACAGGTTGGCGTTTGCACGAGTCAGGAACGAGTAGCCCGACGTTGCGACGTTGGCGGCGGAGAACCACATCCCGATGGCCTGGGTGATGATGGTGGGCAGTTCGATCCCGCCGACGTTCTCTGGCATCGATAGGCCGCCGAATCCGGCTTCGAAGTAGGCGGTGAGTGCGGGGCCGACGGCGTCGTTGACGCGCACGGTGGTCCCGTCGAAGGTGGGTTCTTCCTCGTCGTTGCGGTGGTTGTGGGTGGCGAATTTATCGGTGGCGAGTTGTTCGGCAAGGTCCATCAGGGCATCGACCGTCTCACGATCGAGGTCGCCGTAGGCACCGCTAGCGAATACTTTCTCGGTGGCCAGCCACTCATACAGCAGGAAATCGACATCGCGTCGGGACAGCAGCGGTGCTGACATAGGTGGCCTCGATTCGCTGGGGTGTGATTGTGCTTACCCCACCCTGCCACATCCTGGCGATCGGTCATTCCCGTTTTCGCTGGTAACGGCTTCGGAGTTCATGCCGCCGGGGTGGTCGGTTGGTCCATTGCTGGCCGGTGGCGGTGTTCGTCAGAGTCAATTCGTTGTTCGCGTCGCCGAGGAGGGTCCATTTTTCCTCGTGGATCATGTGGTGGTGGTACCAGCACAGCCCGGCGAGGTTGCTCATCGTGGTGGGCCCGCCCTGGGATAGGAAGATCAGG
>JAGYOB010000048.1 GCA_018399515.1 Candidatus Nanopelagicales bacterium | reverse complement strand
CTCCCCGTCGCGCATCCCGGATTCGCTCACAGCTGCGAAGTCCGGGGCGCACCACAGCAGCAGGTCGTAGCCGCTCGCGTCGACGATGCCCGGATCAACAAGGGAATCGTCATCGAAGTACACGATGCTGTACACCGCCGTCATGAGCGGCAGCGGATCGGCGATGATCCAGGGAACGCTCGCGTGTGTTGCGGCACGAGCAACGGTGGCAACGGTCGCCTGCTGGGTGAGGAAGATGCCCTCTTGATCAGCGAGGGTGGGCGGGCGCGCGAAGTCGCGCACGAAATCGCGCAGGTACTCCTCGGCGATGAACGCATCGATCGATGAGGCGAGGCTGTTGGCGAGAGTGGTCTTGCCGGTGGACTCCGCTCCGAGAAGCCCGATGCGTCGAAGTGCTGGTGCGTCGGTCACGCCTTCGTGCGCACCGCCCCGGCGAGTTCGTCTTCGGTGAAGCCACCTTCCAATGCCCCGTCCTTGGCGAATCGGAACAGCACCACGGAGAAGATCCCGCGCAATGTGGCGATGAGCAGGGCGCCGATGGAGAAGGCGATGACACCGATCACGATCAGCGGAATGCCGACCGCCCAGATATTCGACAGGGTGAGGAAGACCCCGAGGATGATGAGCAAGATCGCGGGCAGGATCATCACGAGTGCGACGAAGCCGCCGATGCGAACGCCGCCGTAGATCTGCAGACCCCACTTGGCCTTGAACAACTTCGACGATTCTTTGATCGCGGTGATCGGGCCGACGCGTTCGAGCATGATGAACGGCACCACGAAGAAGGTGATCAGGCTCCACATCGCGAGGATCCCCGATGCGGCGATATTGCGGACCACCGATGCGGCACCGCTTTGGTTATTGCCGCGGATCAGGCTGACGATGATGCTGACGACGGTCTGGATCAGGGCCCAGCCGATGAGCGGGAACAGCCGAGCGAACGAGGCGCCGATCCCATGACCGACCGAGGCGTCTCGACCCGCGAGTTCCTCATCGGCCGAAGCAACCAGCCCGCCGCTGGTGATCGAGATGATGATCTGGGTGGCGAAGGTGCCGATGACGGCCGCGATGGTGCCGGGGACGTAGTTGTCATTCGCATAGAACCAGGCCGCGGGGATCCAGAAGATCGCCAGCGGGATCAGGCTGCCCACGAACCCGAGGACGGGGAAGGCGAGCAGATATCTGTTCTCCTTCACGATGCCCCAGGACTTGGTGGTCAGTTGCTTGCTCTTGCCCCAGGATCCGCGCGCCATGCGCCCCAGGATAGGGCTCGGGTACGGGGATGTCGGATAACTGCCGGTCCCGGGCGTCGGTCCTCTTGTCGGAGGGCGCCTGCCGGAGTACGGTGGGAGTTGACAGTTGCTCAACAAAGTCCGGCTGTCCGCGGCGGCAGCGAACACGGGAAGGCACATGATGGCGAACGAGGCATATATCTATGAGGCGATCCGCACCCCGCGTGGACGCGGTAAGGCCAATGGCTCGCTACACAGCGTCAAGCCGGTATCGCTGGTAACCGGGTTGATCGACGAGATGCAGGTGCGCCACCCGGATTTGGATCCCAACCAGATCGACGATCTCATCCTCGGCTGCCTCACGCCGATAGGTGACCAGGGTGCGGATATCGCCAAGACAGCAGCGATAGCTGCCGGCCTCCCAGACACCGTGGCCGGAATGCAGATCAATCGTTATTGTTCCTCTGGCCTGGAGGCCATCAACACCGCTGCGCAGAAGGTGCGCTCGGGGTGGGATCAGATGCTGCTTGCCGGTGGTGTCGAGTCGATGAGTCGCGTACCGATGGGCAGCGATGGCGGCCCATGGGCGATGGATCCGGAGACGGCCTACACCACGTATTTCGTTCCCCAGGGCATCAGCGCAGACCTGATCGCGACGACCGAAGGATTCAGCCGCGACGACGTCGATGCCTATGCCGTTCGGTCCCAGGAACGTGCCGCTGCGGCGTGGTCAAGCGGCCGCTTCGCCAAGTCGGTCGTGCCTGTCAGGGACGTCAACGGTGTAACGATCCTTGATTACGACGAATTCATTCGCCCCGAAACCACGATGGAATCGCTGTCGAAGTTAACACCGTCGTTCGCGGCGATGGGAGATATGGGTGGTTTCGACGCGGTCGCGCTGCAGAAGTTCCACTGGGTGGAGCGCATCGACCACGTGCACACCGCGGGCAACTCATCGGGCATCGTCGATGGTGCCGCACTCACGCTGGTCGGCAGCGAGGCCGCTGGTAAGGCCGCCGGGTTGACACCGCGAGCCCGCGTCGTTGCCACGGCTGTAACGGGCGCCGACCCGACGATCATGCTCACCGGTCCAACGCCCGCCACGAAGAAGGTTCTCGCCTCCGCAGGCTTGACCCCGGCAGACATCGATGTCTGGGAACTCAACGAGGCGTTCGCCGCGGTGGTGTTGAAGTGGATGAAGGAC
>JAGYOB010000047.1 GCA_018399515.1 Candidatus Nanopelagicales bacterium | reverse complement strand
GCGTGACCGGGGCAGTCCACGTGGGCGTAGTGACGTGCCTCGGTCTGATACTCGACATGCGCGATCGAGATAGTGATACCGCGCTGACGCTCTTCAGGTGCCTTGTCGATCTCGTCGAAAGGCGTGAAGGGGTTCAGCTCTGGCATCTTGTCATGCAGCACCTTCGAAATCGCTGCGGTCAACGTCGTTTTGCCATGGTCGATATGACCGATGGTGCCGATGTTGACGTGCGGCTTGGTGCGCTCGAACTTCGCCTTCGCCACGGGAGGTTCCTCCTGGTCCTTGTGTCGCTTGTTCCGTCCGGCTGTCGCGGATCGGGTTGGTCGGTTTCTTCAGTGGATCCGCGACTATTCGCCGCGTGCTTTCGCGATGATCTCCGTTGCCACGGCCTGCGGGACCTGGGCATAGGAGTCGAACTGCATGCTGTAACTTGCCCGGCCCTGGGTCCTGCTGCGCAGGTCCCCGACGTAGCCGAACATCTCCGAGAGGGGCACCAGCGCCTTCACGACGCGAGCGCCCAACCGCTCCTCCATGGCCTGAATCTGGCCACGTCGGGAGTTCACATCGCCGATCACATCACCCATGAAATCCTCCGGGGTGATGACTTCGACGGCCATCATCGGCTCGAGTAGCGCCGGAGCGGCCCTACGCGCCGCATCCTTGAACGCCATCGAACCGGCGATCTTGAAGGCCAATTCCGACGAGTCGACATCGTGGAACTGTCCGTCGAGCAACGTCACTTTGACATCGACCATGGGGTACCCGGCGAGGACGCCGAATTCCATCGCCTCCTGGCATCCGGCGTCGACCGAGGGAATGTACTCCTTCGGAATGCGGCCACCGGTGACCTTGTTGTCGAACTCATAGCCGCCATCGGCATCTTCCAAGGGGGCGATGCTGATCTGCACCTTCGCGAACTGACCGGACCCACCGGTCTGCTTCTTGTGGGTGTAATCAACCTTCTCGACCGACTTGGTGATCGTCTCGCGATAGGCGACCTGGGGCTTACCGACATTGGCCTCGACCTTGAACTCGCGGCGCATGCGGTCGACGAGCACCTCGAGGTGCAACTCGCCCATCCCGGCGATGATCGTCTGGCCGGTCTCTTCGTCGGTGCGCACCTGGAAGGTGGGGTCTTCTTCGGCCAGACGCTGGATCGCGGTGGACAACTTCTCCTGGTCGCTCTTCGTCTTCGGCTCGATCGCCACATGGATCACCGGGGCCGGGAAACTCATCGACTCGAGTACGACCGGGTTCGAAGGGTCGCACAGGGTCTCACCGGTCGTGGTGTCCTTCAGGCCCATCACCGCGACGATGTCGCCGGCACCCACCGAGGGGATCTCCTCACGCTTATTGGCGTGCATTCGGTAGATCTTTCCGATGCGCTCCTTGCGGTCCTTGACGCTGTTGAGAACCTGCGAACCGGCTTCGAGGACACCGGAGTACACCCGCACGTAGGTCAATTTGCCCAGGTGGGGATCACTGGCGATCTTGAAAGCGAGCGCGGCGAACGGCTCTTCCTCGCTGGGCTTGCGCCGCAACACATCGTCTTCCTTGCCGGGCTTATGGCCTTCGACCGCGTCAACATCCAACGGGGAAGGCAGGTAGGCGACCACCGCATCGAGCATCGGCTGGACACCCTTGTTCTTGAAGGCGGTCCCGGTCAGAACCGGGGTGATCTTCGCCGCCAGTGTGGCCCGACGGATCCCGGCATGGATCTCCTCAACCGACACCTCTTCCCCATCGAGGTACTTCTCCATGATCGCGTCATCGGCCTCGGAGAGCGTCTCGATGAGCTTCTCACGCCATTCGGCAGCCTGCTCGGCCATGTCGGCGGGGATCTCCTCGATGGCGTAGTCCTCACCCTTAACCGTCTCGCCACGCCAGGTGAGCGCGCGCATGCCGACAAGGTCGACCACACCGATGAAATCGGCTTCGGCACCGATGGGTAGCTGAAGTACGAGAGGCACAGCCTGCAGGCGGTTGGTGATCATGTCGACGCACATGTAGAAGTCAGCCCCGGTGCGGTCGAGCTTGTTGACGAAGCACATGCGCGGCACGCTGTAACGATCGGCCTGGCGCCACACCGTCTCCGACTGCGGCTCAACGCCCGCGACCCCGTCGAACACCGCTACCGCGCCATCGAGGACACGCAGCGAGCGCTCCACCTCGACGGTGAAATCCACGTGGCCGGGGGTGTCGATGATGTTGATCGTGTAGCCCTTCCACTCACAGGTGGTGGCTGCGGAGGTGATGGTGATGCCGCGCTCTTGCTCCTGCTCCATCCAGTCCATCGTCGCAGCGCCCTCGTGGACTTCACCGATCTTGTAGGTGATGCCCGTGTAGAACAAGATCCGCTCGGTCGTCGTGGTTTTGCCCGCGTCGATATGCGCCATGATCCCGATGTTGCGGACC
>JAGYOB010000046.1 GCA_018399515.1 Candidatus Nanopelagicales bacterium | reverse complement strand
GTGTTCGACGTCACGACACCGTCAGTGAAGGAGACCGAGATTTCCCTCTCGGTCCGCACCTTGCGAGTCCAGCTGAAGTCGCCATCCGTATCGACCATCCGCAGTCCAACTCCAGGCTGCATGACACCACCGTCGAGGCTGACCATCGGCGTCAACACCGTTCCCACCGCGATGTTCGCGGTGACACCGCTGACATCAAGTCGATCATTCTCGCCGGGCACGGTCGTGCGTGTCCCAGAGATGACGATGGTCGGATCCAGTGGCACGGGTGTGGGAGTAACCGGATCCGATGCCGGTGAGGCCGGTGATGCGCCGGCATCACTTTCGGCGACCACCGTCACGGTGTAGGCCGTGTCGTTCACGAGATCGGCGATGGTGCACGACACAGTCGGCGCTGCGACCGTGCACGAACCTCCGGCAGGTTGTGTGGTTGCGGTGTAAGCCGTCACCGGATCAGAGCCTTCATCCACCGGCGGCGTCCAGACCGCGGTGATTTCACCATCTCCTGCTTCAACGGCAGGCGTGCCCGGAGCGCTGGGCGGGACCGGAATCGGGCTAGGCGCCTCCGTGGTGAAACTCAATACTGATCCGCTCACCACGCCGGAAGAACCTGAGTCGACCTCGACGCGATAGTGATAGGTCGTCGCGGCGGTGAGGTCGGTGAGTCGTGCGGTGACCGCGGTGTCATCACCATTGGCCACTGATCCCGGGACGGCGGCGGCGACCGCCCCCTGTCCAGACGTCACCTCCGCCTCAGTGAGTGCGTAGCGGAAGGACACCGTGGATGCGGTGTAGTTGGCGTTCACCATGGCGTTCACTGTCGCGTCAGTCTCGCCGATCAGGTCCGCGGCCATGGTCGTCGCGGTCGGAGCAGCTGGGCCGTCGCCAGCGAACCACGTCTGATATGTCGGGATGCCGGTGATCTTGTCGAAGGTGAACGTCAAAGATGACAGCGACACCGTGGGGGTGAACCATCCGGCGGCACCGTGACTGTCGCTGCCCGATCCCATCAACGTGGCGGTGTCGTCGAACCACGTCGGCACATCCGTGTGCGTGCCTGCGGGACAGCCGCTCGGCTTAGGTGAGACATCGCAGTAGTTGAAGCCTCCCTGATACCAACCGGTGAACGACGTCACCGCGTTGCCATCAGCATCGGTGGCCGACAGGGTCACGAAATCGGCATCGATATCGCCGAAAGCGAAACTCCACGTACCCACCGGTGTGGGTCGGGCGAAGGTGTACGTCGTGGTGGAGGGACTGCTTCCGGCTGTCCCCACACCTAAATAAGGCTGGTTCTGCGAGGACCCATACTGCGCACCAAACGGCGTCGTCGGGCCCAGCCAGATCGTCGAGCCACTGGAAATGCTCAGACTGCCGCCATCAGTGGTCCAGGACGCTGCCGGGGCTGCGAACCCTGCCGAGGGAAGTGCGATGTCGCCTGAGCTTCCCGCCTGAGTCCACTGCGCATACACGCCTGTCCCGCCGGCTGCCTGCGCGGTGGAGGTGACACCAACGGCGAATATTCCCGCCGCCGTCAGCGCCAATCCGCTAACGCCGACCATGACCTGACGACTTCGCGCACTCTTGAGCATGAGCAGCAGGCTACCTGCCAAAGGCACGAACAGTCACCGGCACACCCGTCACCGCGGCGTTGCCGCTCAACGGATCGAATCGTGCGGTGTCGGTGATGTCATTCACGCTCGACCCCGTGGTGGATTCGGCCGTCCGCCAGCGGCTTCCTTCGCGAGAATGACCCCAGCCATGCGGTAGGCACACCACACCAGGCATCACTGATTCGGATATCACTACCTCCGCCGTGATGCTTCCCACGTCGGTGGCAACAGTGACCTGTCCCCCAGTCGAATGACCCAGATGTTGAGCGTCATCGGGGTGCATCAGCAAGGCACAGCGATTCGAGCCACCAAGTAGGCGGGAATAGTTGTGCATCCATGAGTTATTGCTGCGCAGATGCCGCTTGCCGATCAACAGGAAGTGATCCGGATCTCTGTGCGCATCTGGCTCACCATCGAGCAGGCTGTGCACCCGCGGCCAATCCGTGGTGACCACCGGGTGATCGAGGCGGATGCGCTTGCCTTCGGTCATCAACCGCTTGGGCAGCACCGGTTCGAGCGGCCCCAGATCTAAGCCGTGTTCATGTTTGCGGATCTTGGCCAGCGACAGGGCGCGACGACCTTTGCGCAACCCCCAGGGGCCGACGCGCAAAGCCGCATCGACGAACCGATGCGGGAAGAACCCGCTCCGTGCTCGATGGGCCAAGCGGGCACGCCAGCGGCCGTTCCGATCAGCCTCGATCCGCCAGAGCAGCTCGAGCAGAATGTCGGCATCACTGCGGGTGTCGTCATCAGGGTCTAACACCTGCTCGCCGAACCGCACATGGTTGTGCACGCTCACCGCACCGAACACGACATCGAATTCCTCGCGCTCGAGTAGGGCGGTCGGCGGCAGGATCACATCGGCATGACGTGTTGATTCATTCAGATAGAAGTCGACAGCGACACAGAATTCCAAGTCGTCCAGAGCTGTATCCATGCGGCGACCATCGGGCACGGTGAGCACAGGATTACCGGCGTAGAGGATCATCGCCCGCAGCTGGCCCTGACCCGGGGTGAGGATCTCATCGGCCAGGGTGATGCTGGGGAATTCCGCGGCAAACTCGGGGATGTTGCGCACCCGCGAACGCCAGCGGTCATAGCCGATCAGGTCGGTGGTCTTGGCCCCGATCACCGGCAGATCGAAGGCCGGCAGGGAGAACATCCAGCCACCCGTGGTGTCGAGGCGTCCGGTGAGGATGTTCAGCGCATGCACCAGCCAGTACGCCGTCGTGCCGAACTCGGTCTGGCACACCCCGAGTCGCGCATAGGCGGCAGCGGTCGGCGCTGCGGCAAAGTCGCGCGTCAGGCGGCGAATGGTGTCGGCATCGATTCCCGTGCGATCAGCCACAGCCTCGGGGGTGTAGTCGGCCACCAGGTCACCGATCACCTCGACACCGTCGACATAGAACTGTGCTGAGCCGAGAGTGATCAGATCCTCAGCGAACAGGGTGTGCACCATCGCCGCGAGCAGCAACACATCGGCCCCTGGCTCGATGAAGTGATGCTCATCAGCCATGTCAGCGGTCTCGGTGCGGCGGGGATCGATCACGACGAGCCGCCCACCGCGATCACGAAGTGCACGTAGGCGTCGGCGCACATCAGGTGCGGTCATGATGCTGCCGTTGGACACCACCGGATTCGCGCCGATGACCAGCAGGTGGTCGGTGCGATCGATGTCGGGCACGGGCAGCAGCAGCGGCGAACCGAACAGCAGATAACTCAACAGGTGCTGCGGTTGCTGATCGACACTCGCCGCGGAATACCGGTGCTTGGTTCCTAGAGCGTTCAGCAGCAGCGGGATCAGCGTCACCGGCGCCCAGCCATGGGTGATCGGGTTGCCCAGATACATCCCGATCGAGTCATCCCCGTGTCGGCGGCGGATATCGAGCAGCCGCTGCGCAACCAGGTCGAAGGCCGCATCCCAGCCGATCGGTTCCCAGCCGCCATCGGCTCGTTTGCGCAGCGGATGACGCAGCCGATCGGGATCGGCATGCAGATCGGCCAGCGCGATTCCCTTGGGACAGACGTATCCCTGACTCATCGGATCATCCGCATCGCCGCGGATATCGGTGATGCGGTTGTCCTCGACGGTGATCTGCAAACCGCAGGATGCTTCACACAAATTGCAGGCGCGGTAATGAACGCTCACGATCGAACTCCCCCTTCACGTCGCGCGCGCCAGGTCGACCATGCGCCGGTCACCCACAGCGCCCACACCACGAGCACCGGCTGGAACAGCAACCGTACGAATCGTGCGGCATCGGAATCCAACCCGAACGCAGCCTGACCTTCGAGGAACTGCCAGATGTTGCCCGGGAAGATCACGACGAAGAACGCCGCCACGATCCACCCGACGATGGGTCGCCAGCGCGCCGGTGCTGCGATGAGCGCCAACCCCAGGGCGAGTTCGACCACGCCCGAGATCGCAACGACAGCTTCGGGAGCCGGCATCCACGAGGGCACCTGGGCGAGGAACTCACTCGCGGAGGCGAAGTGCCCGATGCCTGCGACGAGCAAGATCGCACCGAGGGCTAGCCGGGCGATCGTGGTGAGCATCGCAGCAGTCTGGCAGGTATCGGGCAAACAGGTACAGCATGTTTCGATAGCGTCAGGGGTGGTAACGCGGGAATCAGACGTATCGGAGGACGTTCATGGCGAAGAAGAACGACGACACAGGTGAGGACGCAGGTCGCAAGCACACCGACCGGGGCATCCTGGCCGACCTCGGTCAAGCCGCCGCCGCTGGGCTGAGCGCAGCCGGCAAGATCGTTGAAGCCACCGGCAAGGGTGCCTCAGCCCTCGGTGAAGCAGCAGGTGGAGCGGTGACCAAGCACGAGGCGAAGAAGCAGCAGGAAGAGGACTAGCCGGCATCCTCCGCAGCATCCTCGATCGAGCGGGATTCGCGGGGAGCCTCCAAGATCTCCGCCGGGGACTGCAGCTCGACACCGCTGGCGACCCCGAGTTCGTTCATCCGGCGTGCTTGCACCATGACGCGCGAGTCATAGGAACCGACGAACTTGTTGTAGCCGTCGATCGCCTGGTTCAGCCCGCGCCGCATCTTGTCCAGGTGCGCGGTCGCGTCGGTGAGGCGCTTGAGCATCTCCGCACCGGCCTCGCGGATCTCCTCGGCGTTATCGGCCATGAGCTTGCGCTGATACCCGAAGGTGATGGTGCGCAGCAGCCCCAGCAGCGTGGTCGGTGTCGCGAGCACGACATTGCGCTGAAAAGTATGCTCCAGCAGCAGACCGTTCACATCGAGTGCGCTGGACAGCAGCGACTCCAGGGGCAGGAACATCACGACGAAATCCGGGCTCACCGCGGAATCGTGATACCGCTTGCTCGATAGTTCCTTCGCGCGGGCGAGCACATCATCGGCGTGCTTGACCAGATGCAGCGACGGGTCTTCGCCGTCGGGGACCTCGAGTGCCCGCCAGTAGGCGTCGAAGGGGAACTTCGCATCGATGAGGATCTCGCCACCACCGGGCAGCATGATGACGACATCGGGTCGTGATGCGCCCTCGCCGGTGAGCCCGCGGGTGTCCGCGCGGGTGTCCTGGCGCCGGAAATGCACGCCTTCGACCATCCCGGCATGTTCGAGAAGTTGCTCCAGTTGCATCTCGCCCCATTGACCGCGGGACTGCCCC
>JAGYOB010000045.1 GCA_018399515.1 Candidatus Nanopelagicales bacterium | reverse complement strand
GCTTCCACCACCCCGACAACGACGCGGTGATCGCCTACTCCAAGCAGCACGGCGACGACCTGGTGCTCGTGGTCGTCACTCTCGATCCGCATCAGCCCCAGGAGGCGACCGTGTGGTGGGACATGCCGACCCTCGGCCTGGACTGGACCGATCGCTTCATCGCCCACGACCTCATCACCGATCGAACCTGGACCTGGGGCCAAGACGACTACGTGCGCCTCGACCCCCGCGCTGAGGTCGCCCACATCGTCCATGTCAGGCGGGCGTGACGATGAGCCATCACGAATCCGACGTAGCGACGGTCGATCTCGAGCAGATCGACCAGATCGTGGATGGCCGCCACCACGATCCGCACTCAATTCTCGGTCCCCATCAGGTAGGCGAGGAGATCGTCCTGCGTGCCCTGCGACCTATGGCCGACTCGGTGACGGCACTCGTCGACGGTGAACGGATTCCCCTGGCCCACCTGCATCGCGGTGTCTGGCAGGCGACACTGCCGACGCGGCAGATCCCCGACTACCGACTCGAGGTCACCTACGGTCGGCTGACCTATCCGGCCGACGATCCGTACCGCTTCTGGCCAACGGTGGGCGAGATCGATCGGCATCTCATCGGTGAGGGTCGCCACGAGCAACTGTGGCAGGTCCTCGGTGCGCACGAGCATGTCTATGCCAGTCCACTCGGCGATGTGGGTGGAGTGTCCTTCGCGGTCTGGGCTCCCAACGCCCAGGGCATCCGGGTCGTCGGCGACTTCAATCACTGGGATGCCACGGCACATCCGATGCGCAGCCTCGGCTCATCGGGAGTCTGGGAGTTGTTCGTCCCCGATATCGGTGCGGGAACGATATACAAGTTCGCGATCCTCGGTCGTGACGGAATCTGGCGGGAGAAGGCCGATCCCCTGGCTTTCGCCACCGAGGTGCCACCGGCGACCGGCTCGGTGGTGTTCACCTCCGAGTACACCTGGGCCGACGATGACTGGATGGCCGACCGCTCCCGACGCGACGTCCTGCGGTCTGCGATGTCGACCTACGAGGTGCACCTCGGCTCCTGGCGGCCGGGTTTGGACTACCGGGGGCTGGCCACCGAATTGACCGACTACGTGGTGCGACACGGATTCACCCACGTGGAGTTCCTGCCCGTAGCCGAGCATCCGTTCGGCGGATCCTGGGGCTATCAGGTGACGTCCTACTTCGCACCGACGTCGCGATTCGGCTCTCCCGATGACCTGCGCTTCCTCATCGACACCCTCCATCAGGCCGATATCGGCGTCATCGTCGACTGGGTTCCCGCACACTTTCCCAAAGACGACTGGGCCCTGGCCCGATTCGATGGAACAGCGTTGTATGAGCACGCCGATCCGATGCGTGGCGAGCATCCGGACTGGGGAACCTACGTCTTTGATTTCGGTCGAAGCGAGGTACGCAATTTCCTCGTCGCCAACGCGCTGTTCTGGCTCGAGGAATTCCACGTCGACGGCCTGCGCGTCGACGCGGTCGCCTCGATGCTGTACCTGGACTACTCCCGCGAAGAAGGCCAGTGGACTCCCAACGCCCTCGGTGGGCGAGAAAACCTCGACGCGGTGTCCTTCCTGCAGGAGATGAATGCAACGGCCTATAAGCGCGTACCGGGCATCGTGACGATCGCCGAGGAGTCCACATCGTGGCCAGGCGTCACTCGACCCACCGACCTCGGCGGACTTGGTTTCGGCTTGAAATGGAACATGGGCTGGATGCACGACTCGCTGGATTACGTCAAGCATGAAGCTGTTCATCGCCAGTACCACCACGACCAGATGACCTTCGCGATGATGTACGCCTACAGCGAGCACTTCGTCCTGCCGATCTCGCACGACGAGGTCGTGCACGGCAAGTCCTCCCTTATCGGACGCATGCCCGGTGATCGCTGGCAGCAGCTGGCGACACTGCGCGCCTATCTTGCGTTCATGTGGGCCCACCCTGGCAGGAAGCTGCTCTTCATGGGATCGGAGTTCGCACAATCTGCCGAGTGGAACGCCGACACCGGACTCGACTGGTGGCTGCTGGATTTCGCCGAACACCAGGGCATCGCGCGCGCACTGACCGACATCAACTATGCCTACCGCGCCACTCCGGCGCTGTGGCAACTCGATGATGAACCCGAGGGCTTCGCGTGGCTCAACGCCGATGACGCCGAACACAACGTGTTCACCTGGATGCGCCAGGATGCCGCCGGTGGCGTGGCCGCGTGCGCGGTGAACTTCTCGCCCGTTCCGCGACTGGATTACCGGGTCGGGTTACCCCGTGCCGGTCGGTGGGTGGAGATCCTCAACACCGACGCATCCGACTACGGAGGCTCCGGCGTCGGCAATCTCGGCCAGGTCACTGCCGCAGGTCCACCGTGTCACGATCGTCCGGTGTCGGCGGACATCGCCATTCCTCCGCTGGGCGCGGTGTGGTTGCACTGGGCAGGCGACGAAGGATCCTGACCGCGATCAAAACAGCGCGTTGGCCAGATCGATGCGCGCCTGCGCAACCTCGGGGATGTCTCCGGCAATAACGAACATGTCGAGCAGCCGTTCCCTCGCTGCATCCCGATCAGCCCCCGCCGTGGAACGCACCAGCGCGATCAAGGCGGCGAATGCCGTCGAGAAATCACCGCGCGATGCGGCCTCGTCGGCATCGCGCAGAGCACCGGTCTCAGCAGCTTCGTCCAAGCGCAGTTGCATGCGGCACATCGCAACACCTGCTTGTGCGTCGACATTGGCCGGCTCCGCGTCGAGCACCTGCTGATAGGCAGCGGCTGCCCCCGCCCAGTCGCCGGCCTCGATGGCGTCGGACGCGGCATCGAATCGTGGGTCGGCCGGCTCCTCTTCGGGAACCGCACCTGCGTTCTCCGACTCGGCAGCCCCCGACAGTGTGCCGGTCACCCCAGCCTGAGCGGCCACCTTGAGCAGTTCCTCGAGATACTGACGCACCTGCGGTTCGGGGAGCGCGCCTTGGAACAGCGGCACCGGCTGGCCGGCGACGACGGCGAACACGCTAGGAATGCTCTGCACCTGGAAAGCCGCCGCGATCTGCTGCTGCGCATCGACATCGACCTTGGCCAACACGAATCGCCCGGCGTATTCGGCAGCGAGGGTTTCCAGGATCGGCGACAGGGTCTTGCAGGGTCCGCACCACGTCGCCCACAGGTCCAAGACGACCGGGACAGTCTGGCTCTGGTCGATGACGTCGGCCTGGAAGGTCGCCTCGGTGACATCGACGACGACTCCTGTCGGTGCAGCACCCATCGCTGCATCTCGACGCTGCTGGGTTTGCCGCTGCTGGGCCAGAGTCGACAGATCGACTGCACCTCGCACCGGAATGGGATTATTCGGCTGAGTACTCACGGACCTATCCTGGCACTGCCCCGTCTTGGTCCACGCCGAGGTGCGCACGAAGTCGGTCCGTCGCCGCGAAGGGGTCGAGTTCTGCCGCGACGACCTGGTCGGCGAGTTCGGAGACGAACGACGCCTCGGTCGTGGACAACCGTCGACCGATCTGGGCGAGAGTCAAGGCCGTGATCTCCTCGATGGCGCGACGGTGGCGACGTTCCTGGCCGGCACCGCTGGCGCTGGCGAATTCCCGGTGCGCATCCAGGCCGGCCACGACCTCGTCGACCTCGCCACGACTGGCCACTGCGGTGACGACCAGGGGCCGCCATTGCGCCGGACCCCGCTCGGATAAATCCAGCATCTGGCGAAGTTCACGCGCGGTTGTCTGGGCGCCGTCCCGGTCGGCCTTATTGACGCACAGAACATCGCCGACCTCCAAGATGCCCGCCTTCGCCGCCTGGATCCCATCACCCATACCGGGGGCCATCAGCACCAGTGTCGTGTCCGCCGAAGCCGCCACCTCGACCTCGGACTGGCCGACGCCGACCGTTTCGACGAGCACGATGTCGAAGCCGCCCGCTGCCAGGATTCGCACGGCCTGCGGCGTCGTCGCCGCCAACCCGCCCAGGTGCCCTCGCGAGGCCATCGATCGGATGAAGACGCCCGAATCGGTGGCGTGATCATGCATCCGGATGCGGTCTCCCAGCAGGGCGCCCCCGGAGAACGGTGAGGACGGATCGACCGCGATCACCCCGACCCGATCGCCGCGTGCTCGCCACGCCGCGACCAGCGCCGACGTCATCGTCGACTTGCCGACTCCGGGAGGACCGGTGACACCGATGACATGGGCTCGACCGGGCTGGGCCGCGATCAACCCCATCGCCTCCGGCAATTGCGCAGAGCCATCCTCGATCCACGAGATCAGTCGACCGATGGCCCGGGGTTCCCCCGCGGCGACACGTGCGACGAGGTCCGCTACGTCACCCATCGCGGCCGACCCCATCCTCGAGAGCGTCTCAGGGCACGCGCAGGATCAGAGCGTCGCCCTGCCCGCCGCCGCCGCACAGGGCCGCGGCCCCGATTCCGCCTCCGCGGCGAGCTAGTTCCAAGGCGAGGTGCACGGCGATGCGAGCACCGGACATCCCGACCGGGTGTCCGAGGGCGATGGCCCCGCCATTGACATTGACGATGTCCTCGCTGACACCCAGGGCAGCCACCGAGGCCAGTCCCACCGCAGCAAAAGCCTCGTTGATCTCGATGAGGTCGAGATCGGAGACCGAGATGCCCTCCTTCTCGCAGGCCTTGCGGATCGCGTTGGCCGGCTGCTCGTGAAGCGAGGAATCAGGTCCGGCCACAACACCGTGTGCACCGATCTCTGCCAACCAGGACAGTCCCAGTTCCGTCGCCTTCGCTTTGCTCATGACGACGACGGCTGCAGCACCATCGGAGATCTGGGACGCGTTGCCTGCTGTGATCGTGCCGTCCTTGGCGAAGGCCGGGCGCAGACCCGCCAGGCTGTCGGCGGTGGTGTCGGCACGGATCCCCTCATCGGTGACGAACTCGATCGGATCGCCCTTGCGCTGCGGGATCATCACGGGCGCGATCTCCGCATCGAACAGGCCGTTCTTGGTGGCTTCGGCTGCACGCTGATGCGATCGCGCCGCGAACGCATCCTGGTCCTCCCGGGTGAAGGAGTAGCGGGAGTTGTAGTTCTCGGTCGCCTCACCCATCGCACACAGATCGAAACTGCATCGGAGGGCATCGTGGGCCATGGCATCGACCATCGTCCAGTCGCCGTATTTCACACCTTCGCGCGATCCGAGCAGCAGGTGCGGGGCCTGCGTCATCGACTCCATGCCACCGGCCACCACGACATCGAACTCCCCGGCGCGGATGAGCTGATCGGCGAGCGCGATGGCATCGATGCCCGACAGACACACCTTGTTGATGGTCATCGACGGGACGTCCATACCGACGCCGGCATTCGTCGCGGCCATTCGCGTGGCGTTCTGCCCCGCTCCGGCCTGGATGACCTGGCCCATGATGACGTAATCCACCTGATCCGGGCGCACCCCCGAGCGCTCCAGCGCGGCTTTGATCGCGACTCCGCCGAGATCGGCCGCGCTCATCCCCTTCAAGGAGCCCAGCAGGCGCCCCATCGGGGTGCGCGCTCCGGCGACGATGACGCTGGGATTGGAGTTCGTCGATGGTGTCGACGTTGGCGACGACGTTGACGACGACGTTGGCGACATGGGGACCTCCGCGTGGGTCGGGACTGGCGGTTTGCCACGATGGGCGACACCCTAGCGAGTGATCATCGATACCAGGAGGATCGCATGCCGACCGGACTGTTCACCCACATCGACCATGTCGGCATCGCTGTCGCCGATCTGGACGCGGCCATGGAGTTCTATTCGCGCACCTTCGGCATGGAGGTAGTGCACGAGGAGGTCAACACCGAGCAGGGTGTCCGCGAAGCGATGCTGGCTGTGGGGGACTCCGGGTCGTGCATCCAACTCCTCGCCCCGCTCGGCCCGGACACCACGATCGCGAAGTTCCTCGACCGCTCCGGACCGGGAATCCAGCAGGTCGCCTACCGGGTCGCAGACATCGACGCCGCGTGCGAACAACTGCGCGAATCCGGTGTCCGCCTGCTGTACGACAGCCCCAAATCGGGCACGGCCGGATCACGGGTGAACTTCATCCATCCCAAGGACGCCGGCGGGGTTCTGGTCGAACTGGTCGAGCCGGGCGAACCGGGCGAGCCGGGCGAGCATTGAGTCCGACGATGGACACCATCGCGACATCCGTGACCTCACCGGTGGACACTCCGGTACTCCTGATCGCTGCCATCGTTGTGGTGGCGCTGCTCGTTTTCGCCATCATCCGCAAGATCACCAAACTCGTCGTCATCACCATCGCACTCGGGCTGATCGTGGTCGGGCTGTACCTCGCCCGTGCCGAGGGATACATCACCTGGTAATCCGCCGCTGGTATTGGCTACACTGGTAGGTGTGTTAACGATCGTTAACGCGCTTTCATGCCTGCCGAGCGCGACAGACCGCCAGCGAAAGGGATCCAGATGACGTCGGCCAGTGAGCTGTACACCGCCCTCGAGGGAGCCGAACCCGGCGATATCGCGGCGATGTCGTTGCCGGAGTCTTACCGGGCCGCCACCGTGCACGCCGACGAGGCCGACATGTTCGAGGGCCTGTCCACCTGGGATAAGGACCCTCGTCGTTCCTTGCACATCGATGAGGTGCCCCTCCCCGAACTCGGACCCGGCGAGGCTTTGATCGCGGTCATGGCGTCGAGCATCAACTACAACACGGTGTGGACCTCGATCTTCGAACCGGTGTCGACCTTCGGTTTCTTGGAGCGCTACGGCAAGACCAACGACCTGGGTAAGCGCCACGACCTGCCGTATCACATCATCGGCTCCGACGCGGCCGGCATCGTCTTGCGCACCGGCCCCGGCGTCAATGCGTGGAAGCCCGGCGACGAGGTCGTCGCCCACTGCCTGAGCGTGGAGCTGGAAAGCCCTCTCGGCCACGACGACACGATGATGGATCCCGAGCAGCGGATCTGGGGTTTCGAGACGAATTTCGGCGGACTGGCCGACATCGCGCTGGTGAAGTCCAATCAGTTGCTTCCCAAGCCCAAGCACCTCACCTGGGAGGAGGCCGCCGCTCCGGGGCTGGTCAACTCCACCGCCTACCGCCAGTTGGTCTCCCAGAACGGCGGCGGGATGAAGCAAGGTGATGTCGTGCTGATCTGGGGCGCCTCGGGCGGCCTGGGCTCGTATGCGACCCAGTACGCCGTCAATGGCGGGGCGATCCCCGTCTGCGTGGTGTCCAGCCCGCAGAAGGCCGACCTGTGCCGGTCGATGGGTGCGGAACTGATCATCGATCGCAAGGCGGAGGATTATCGGTTCTGGAAGGACGACACCACCCAAGATCCCAGCGAATGGAAGCGGTTGGGCAGCCGCATCCGCGAACTCACCGGTGGAGACGACGTCGATATCGTCTTCGAGCATCCCGGTCGCGAGACCTTCGGCGCCAGCATCTACGTCACCCGCAAGGGCGGCAAGATCGTCACCTGCGCCTCGACCTCGGGGTTCATGCATGAATACGACAACCGGTACCTGTGGATGAATCTCAAGCGCATCATCGGGTCCCACTTCGCCAACTACCGCGAGGCATACGAATCCAACCGGTTGATCGACCGAGGCCTGATCCATCCCACCCTGTCGAAGACCTTCGCCCTCGAGGATGTGGGCGAGGCCACCTTGGAAGTCCATCACAATGCCCATCAGGGCAAGGTGGGCGTGCTGTGCCTCGCCCCCGAGACTGGACTGGGGGTCCGCGACGAGGCCAAGCGGGCGGCCCTGCTACCGCAGATCATGCGTTTCGCCGGCGCATAACCGCCCCACCCGGACGTACGATGGGCCGGAACCACCTGAGGGCACTCACCGTCAGACAGGTTCTGGCCATCATCGGCACGCCAGCACGGAGGAGGGCACGTGGCGAGGAGCTCGAGCGTGCCTGCCTCACACCGGGCCACCGACCAGGCCAC
>JAGYOB010000044.1 GCA_018399515.1 Candidatus Nanopelagicales bacterium | reverse complement strand
TCACTTCGATCGCAACACCGATCTCGAAGTCGCCCTCGCGGAGAAAAACGATGCCGACCGATTGGCGTTGACCCAAGAGTCCACCGACCTCGCACGCATCCACTACGTCCGTCAGGGCGATCCACTCGGCCTCGGGCATGCGGTGTTGATGAGTGCCCAGCATGTCGGCAACGAGCCCTTCGCCGTCCTGCTCGGTGACGACCTCATCGATCCGCGCGATCCCGTGCTCGGCCAGATGATCGCGCTGCGCGAACGCCACGGCGGTTCGGTGGTGTGCTTGATGGAGGTGCCGCGCGAACAGATCCACCTGTATGGCTGTGCGGCGGTGACCGAAGCCGACGACCATGTCGTCGTCACCAACCTGATCGAGAAGCCGGCCGAGGAGGATGCGCCGAGCAATCTGGCGATCATCGGTCGTTACGTGCTCGACCCCGCGGTGTTCGACATCCTGCGCGACACGCCACCCGGGCGCGGCGGAGAGATCCAACTCACCGACGCGCTCGTGCGTCTGGCGCAACTGCCCGCAGATCAAGGCGGTGGCGTGCGCGGCGTGGTGTTCACCGGTCGGCGCTACGACACCGGTGACCGGCTGTCGTACCTGCAGGCGGTTATTCGCCTTGCCCTCGATCGCGATGACCTCGGCCCGCCGCTGCGCGAATGGCTCGTGGAATACCTCGACAGCGGGAACGACACCTGATGCTGCGCCCGGTCGATGAGCAGCAGGCCATCGGGTTGGCGGCCGTCGCCCCACTCGAGCCGATCGACCTGCCGCTGCTCGAAGCACACGGATGCGTGCTGGCCGCCGATGTCGAAGCGTTGTGGCCGCTGCCATCGTTCGACAACACGTCGATGGATGGCTATGCCGTGCTCGCCGCCGATGTCGCCGGTGCGAGCGAGGCAACCCCGGTTCAGCTTCGAGTCGTCGACGATGTGCCCGCGGGTTATCGCGCGACCGAACGGGTCAGTCCCGGCACCGCGATCCGCATCATGACCGGTGCTCCGCTGCCCGATGGTGCCGACGCGATCGTTCCGGTCGAAGGCACCGATGGCGGAACCGACATCGTGACGATCACGCGCAGCGCCGAACCAGGAGTGTTCATCCGTCGAGCCGGCGAAGACGTGCACGCCGGTGAACAGGTGCTGCGGGCCGGGCAATACCTCAGCGCGCGCGAGATCGCGATCCTCGCCGCAGCAGGTCACGGCAGCGCACTGGTGCACCCGCGACCACGCGTCGTGGTGATCTCCACCGGCAATGAACTCGTCGAACCGGGAACCCCGCTCAAGCACGGCCTGATCGCCGATTCCAACTCCTACATGCTCGTCACCGCTGCCAAACAGGCTGGTGCTGCGGCATATCGCGCCGGTCCGGTGATCGATGACGAGGACCTGTTCATGCGCACCCTCGACGATCAACTCGTGCGCGCCGATCTGCTGGTCACCTCCGGTGGGGTGAGCATGGGCGCCTATGACACGGTCAAGGCGGTGCTGTCGCGCCTGGGCACCGTGGAGTTCACCAAGGTGGCGATGCAGCCGGGAATGCCGCAGGGATTCGGCACCCTCGGTGAAGAGAACGTGCCGATCGTGACTCTGCCGGGCAACCCGGTCAGTTCGTACGTGTCCTTCGAAGTTTTCGTGCGCCCGCTGATCCGTCGCATGATGGGTTTTGCGAACGTGACACGTCCGCAGGTGCGCGCGAGTGTGCTCGAAGGCTGGGCGTCACCGGCGAATAAGACGCAGTTCGCGCGGGTCGACCTGTCGGTGGCCGAGGGTCGCTATGTCATTCGGTCGACCGGTGCGCAGGGCTCGCATATCCTCGGGGGGTTATCGCGGGCGAACGCCCTGGCCGTCGTGCCGCCGGAGATCACCGAGGTGAAACCCGGTGACGTGCTCACCGTGTACGACCTGAGCCGGGAGGGATGAGCTGATGAGTGAAACGCAGTTCAGCCACCTCGACGACAGTGGCGCTGCACGCATGGTGGATGTGTCGGGTAAGGACATCACCGCACGCACCGCGACCGCAACCGGCCGGGTGAACGTGTCAGTCGAGGTTGTCGCACTGCTGCGCGGAGGTGGTGTGCCCAAGGGTGATGCGCTGGCCGTCGCACGCATCGCGGGAATCGCTGCTGCGAAACGCACCCCCGACCTCATCCCGCTGTGCCACCCGATCGCGATCCACGGTGTGAACGTCGACCTCGAGGTGCACGACGACCATGTCGCGATCACCGCGACCGTGCGCACCGCCGACCGCACCGGTATCGAGATGGAGGCGCTCACCTGCGTCGCTGTGACCGGGCTCGCGCTGATCGACATGGTCAAAGCCGTCGATCCGGCCGCGGTCATCACCGACGTGCTGCTGGTGGAGAAGACCGGAGGCAAGACCGGGGTGTGGCGGCGAGACGATCGGGAGGCGGGCTCATGACGCGCGGCTGGCCGGCGACGCTGCGCGAAGGTCGTATCGGATTGCGTCCGATCCGGTTGCGCGATGCCGCAGCGTGGCGGGCGGTGCGCAAGGTCAACGTCGAGTGGCTGCGGCCCTGGGAGGCGACACTGCCGCTGGGTGAACACGATGCCCCGATGAGTTTCGCCGGCATGGTGCGCCGGCTGCGCGCTGAGGCGCGCGAGGGACGCAGCCTGCCCTGGATCATCACCCTCGACGGGTCGCTGGTGGGGCAGGTGACCGTCGGTGGCATCGCGCGGGGATCGCTGCTCAGCGGGTACATCGGCTACTGGATCGACTCGCGGGTCGCCGGGCAGGGCATCACCCCGACCGCGGTCGCGATGGCGACCGATCACTGCTTCAACGCCCTCGGCCTGCATCGGGTCGAGATCAACATCCGCCCGGAGAACACCGCATCACTGCGCGTGGTCGACAAGCTCGGTTTCCGGCCCGAAGGTCAGCGCGAGAGGTATTTGCACATCGACGGTGACTGGCGCGATCACCTGACGTTCGCGCTGCGCCGCGAGGATGTGCCCGAGGGTGTGCTGACCCGTTGGCGCACAACGCGAAGCCTCGCGCGCTGATCGACTCTCCGGCGACACGCGGAGACCAGACACCATCGTGGAATGCGCGGTTTGACACGCTCTTGCACCTAACGTTCATTCTTGTGACGGGTCTGATCTACGTGGCGATCGTGGCCCTCTGGGCCGCGGTATTGATCCCCATGTGGTTGCGCCGTCATGACGCCGGTGAAGCGCACCGACTCGAGCGGCATCAAGAAGCGATGGGCATCCTGGCGCGGTTTCGCAACGGGGGCACCGTCGAGGGAACACCGGCGAGGCGAGCAGCCCGCCGCCGCCGCGCGATCGTGGCCACCCTGGTGGCCGTCACCGTCACCGGCGCGGTCGCCTGGGTGCTGCAGGTCGCCGGAGCCTGGGCTGTGATCCTGCCCGGTTCGGCGCTGCTGGTCTTCGTGGGCAGCGCAGCCTGGGCTACCCGCACCGCGTCGCGTCCGGCCCTGGAGCGCAGCGCCCGCCGCAGCGTTTCGGTGCGCCAGGACGAGGAACTGCACGAGCAGATGTCGGTGGATACCGCGTATGAACAGGAGCAGGATCGGGAATCCGAACGCGTGCAGGAGCGGATGCGCCAGCGTGAGGAGCGCCGAGCCCAGCGGCGCGACCGGGTCGCCGCTGCTGAGCGAGCCGAGCAGGATGGATACTCCTACCGCCAGGCTGGCACCCACCGAACAGAGGTCATCGCCACCCCGCCCTCGCGCACCTCTCGTGATCGGGTGGCCCTCGAGGGCACCGCTATCGATCAGACCGAGGCTGACGACGTCAGCGCCCAGGCCCGACCCGCTGGTCGCCGCCGAGCGGCGTGGGATCAGGTGTTCGATCAAACCGCCTGAGCAACGCCGCACCCCGGCTTGCTAACCTCGTCCCTTCTGGTGGGTCCGAAAAGACCCGGTCAGGGGCTGTAGCGCAGTTCGGTAGCGCACCTCGTTCGCAACGAGGGGGTCAGGGGTTCAAATCCCCTCAGCTCCACATGTCGATGATGCAGCGTGTCCGCCTGCACGGACGTCGCCTGGCCGCGGGGGTCGCGGCCGGGGGCCTGTTGGCCTCGGGGCTGGTCGCCATCGGGGTCGGTGCGGCCGGCCCGGCCAATGCCAATGTGCCCCGGATCGCCTGCTCGTGGATCGAGGCCGGTGGCCTGGACACCCGCGAGAACACCACCGTGTGCCGCGGCCCGGGCAAGAAGGCCACCGTGGTCATCCATCGTGACTGCTGGAAGTACCAGCCGCCGCGCAACTCCTTCGTCCGCGTCAAGCAGGGTTCGAAGTGGTTCGCCACCGATATCCGAGTCTTCATCCGCAAGGTCGACAGCTGTCCCGAAAGCCACCCGTGGCTGACGCGGGTGAAGATCCCGACCGAGGGAATCGGGCTGTATGACACCCAGCGCTATCGGCTGATTATGCCCGCCCACGAGGTCGAGGTCGACGACACGGTGGTGCAGGTGAAGCGGGCGCGGCTGAACATCTATGTGTGCATGATGCGCGAGGACCGCGAGCGCACCTGCTGAGTCAACCCTCGTTGTGTCCGGTCACACCCACGTCGGCATCCACATCCGCCAGGTCCACTCCAGATACGTGAGGGGTTGGGCGGTCCAGATCGGATAGAACCACCAGGCGGCAGCGACGGCGGCCAGCACGATCGCTCCGGCGCCGATCGCCCCCCATCGGCGTCGATCCGGGGGCGCATCGGCGGGGCCGAGCAGCGATCCGAGGCTCATGGCGAGGGCGATGGCGATGAACGGCACGAACACGACGGTGTAGAACGTGAAGATCGTGCGGTCGAGATACAGCAGCCACGGTGCCCAGCCGGCGATGACTCCGGCGAGCACCGCTCCTGAGCGCCAATCGCGATGGGCGACATACCGCCACACCTGGTGGATGAGAGCGATCGCACCGGCCCACCACACCACGGGATTGCCGATCGCGTTGATCGCAATCGAGCAGTTCTCGCCACCGCAGGAACCGGTCGCTTCGTCGCCGCCGCGATAGAAGAACGATGTCGGTCGTGTCTGCAGGAACCAGCTGAGCGGATTCGACTCATACGAGTGATCGGATTCCAGTGAGACGTGGAACGACCAGGCCTGGGCGTGGTAGTGCCACAGCGAGCGCAACCAGTCGGGCACGATCGAGGGGTCCTGCCCGGCGGCCCACTGCCGGCCCCAGCCCGCGTCGGTGATGATCCAGCCGGTCCAGGTGAGCAGGTACACCACCAGCGCACTGCCGACGATGGCGATGAACGCCGGTGGAGCGCTGCGCAAAAGTGTTGCCGACCAGGGGTTCTCGACGCCGAGGCGTCGGCGCAGGCCGACATCCCAGATCACGGTCATCAGGCCGAACACCGCGACGAACCACAGCCCCGACCACTTCACCCCGCAGGCCAGACCCAGGCTGATGCCGGCCGCCCAGCGCCACGGCCGCGGTCCTAGGCGCGGACCCCACATCGCGGGGGAGAGTGCGTCTTTGCTCAGCCATCGTTTGCGGACCTGGTCGCGGTCGAGCAGGAGGAATCCGAATGCTGCGAGCACCCAGAACGAGATGACCATGTCGAGGATCGCGGTGCGGCTCATCACCAGGTGGATGCCGTCGAGGGCGAGCAGCAGGCCTGCGGTGACGCCGATGAGATCGGAGCGGGTGAGTCGGCGGGCGATGCGGGCGACGAGCAGCACCGACAGGGTGCCCAGTAGCGCGACGGCGAACCGCCAGCCGAAGGGCGTCATTCCGAACAGCCACTCTCCGGCGGCGATCGTCCACTTGCCGAACGGTGGGTGCACGACGAACCCGGGGTCGCCGGAGAACACCTCGAGGGTGCGCCAGTTGCCGTCGCTGGCCAAGATCGTGTCGTCGGCGCCTTCGAGGAATCCCTGCTCGGAGCCGAAGCGCAGCAGCGCGAGGGCGTCCTTGGCGTAGTACGTCTCGTCGAACACCACCGCATCGGGTCGGCCCAGATCGGTGAAGCGCAGGATCCCGGCGACGGCGGTGACCGCCAGCGGGCCGGCCCAGCCGATCCAGCGGTTGCCCGGCAGCGGGCGGTAGCCGGTGCTCGAACGGTCGGGGGAGCCGCTCGATGTGCCTGTTGTATTCGCTGCGGTCGCCGAGCGGGCGTGGCGCGGCGTCGACGACCGGGGGGCATCCACCGTCGCGCTCACGCGGGCCATGGTAAGCGCCCGGGGTGGGAGGATGGCTGACGTGGGCGCGGACCGGACCGATCAGCACCGACAGTCCGGGGCAGGCGATCCGGCTGAGTTCGGGCGGTTGATCCTGGCCGCGACACCGCTGGGCAATCCCGGTGACGCCTCCATCCGGCTGCGCGACGCCCTGGCCGGCGCCGGGCTCATCGCAGCCGAGGACACCCGGCGGGCGCGTCGACTGGCCAGCGACCTCGGCGTTGAATTGACCGCTCGGGTGATCAGCCTCCATGACAGTGCCGAAGCCGGGCGCGTCGAGGGGTTGCTGTCGAGCCTGCGCCAGGGCATCGATGTGCTGGTCATCTCCGATGCGGGCATGCCGCTGGTCAGCGACCCGGGCTATCGCGTCGTGCGGGCGTGTCTGGATGCCGGCATCGAGGTGGCGGTGCTGCCCGGTCCGAGCGCGGTGCTCGCCGCCCTGGTCGTCTCCGGCCTCGCGGTGGATCGGTTCTGCTTCGAAGGGTTCCTGCCCCGCAAGCCCGGCGACCGCCGCCGACACCTGCAGTCATTGGCAACTGAACAGCGCACGATGGTGTTCTTCGAATCCCCCCACCGCATCAGTGCCGCGCTCGCGGACATGGTCGAGGTGTTCGGGCCGGATCGACCCGCGGTCCTAGCGCGAGAGCTGACCAAGACGCACGAGGAGGTCATCCGCGGGGATCTCGCCCATCTGTGCGAACGAGCCGATGCCGGATTGCGCGGGGAGATCACTGTCGTCATCGCCGGTGGTGAGGATCGAGCCGTGGCGAGTGATCCTGGCGAATGGGTGGCGCGGGTCGAGGCGGCCGAAGCAGCCGGCGTCGATCGGCGCGCGGCGATCGGTGAGGTGGCGCGCGAGGTGGGCGTGCCGCGACGCGAGGTATACGACGCGGTTGTCGCTGCCCGTCGCGGGCTTCCGTAGGATCGCCGGTCATGGCCGCCTACTACGTCACGACGCCGATCTATTACGTCAATGACGCCCCCCACATCGGCCACGCCTACACCACGACCGCCGGAGATGTGCTCACCCGCTGGCGGCGACAGCGCGGGGAGAAGGTGTGGTACCTGACCGGGGTCGACGAGCACGGCACGAAGGTGCAGCGCGCCGCCGATGCAGGCGGAGTCACCCCGCAGGAATGGGTCGACCGACTCGTCGACCAGGCGTGGCGCCCGGTGCTCGAGACGATCGACGCGGCCAATGATGACTTCATCCGCACCACCGAGACACGACACCGCGAGGGTGTGCGCAGGTTCTGGGAACGAGTGCGCGAAAACGGCTACGTCTATGAGGCCGACTACGAGGGCCCGTACTGCGTCGGTTGCGAGGAGTTCAAACTCCCCGGCGATGTCATCACCGGTGAGGGGGGTGAGCAGTTGTGTCCCGTGCACGGCCGACCGGTCGAGATGCTCAGCGAGACGAACTACTTCTTCAAACTATCCGCCTTCACCGATGCGCTCATCGCGCACTATGAGGCGAATCCCACAGCGGTCGAGCCGGTCAGTGCCTACAACGAGGTCATGAGCTTCTTGAAGGCCGGCCTCGTGGACATCTCGATGTCGCGATCGAGCGTGTCGTGGGGTATCGGCCTGCCGTGGGATGACAAGCAGGTCGTCTATGTGTGGTTCGATGCGCTGCTCAACTATGCGACCGCGGTCGGTTATGGCGCCGATCCTGACTCGCCCGAGGGTGCGATGTTCGCGAACACGTGGCCGGCCGACGTGCACCTGGTTGGCAAGGACATCCTTCGCTTCCACGCGGTGTATTGGCCGGCGATGCTGCTGGCGGCGGGTGTCGAACTGCCGCGCAAGGTGTTCGCGCACGGGTGGCTGCTCGTCGGTGGCGAGAAGATGAGCAAGACGCGCCTGACCGGCATCTCGCCGGAGCAGATCACCGACCACTTCGGGGCGGATGCGTTCCGCTACTACTTCATGTCAGCGATCAACTTCGGCCAGGACGGGTCGTTCTCCTGGGAGGACATGTCGGCGCGATACACCGCCGAGCTCGCCAATGGGTTGGGCAATCTCGCCTCGCGATGCACGGCCATGGTGCAGCGTTATCGCGAAGGTTCGCTACCGGCGCCGGGCGAATCGACAGATGCTGAGAAGTCGTTGCAGCAGATGCTGGTATCCGTGTCCGAAAAGGCGGATGCGGCGATGTGCGCGCTGGATTTCTCGACCGGGATCGGCCACATCCGATCCTTCGTCGACGCGGTGAACCTCTATGTCACCGAATCCGAACCGTGGGTGCTGGCCAAGGATGAGGCGAATGCGCAGCGACTGGACACCGTGCTCTACACGATCGCCGAATCCCTGCGCGCGATCGCGGTGCTGTACCACCCGGTGATGCCGACCACGATGCGTTCGCTGTGGCAGCAACTCGGTGCCGATCGCATGCTCGGCCCGATCGGTGAAGCATCGGTGGTCGACGCCGCCCGGTGGGGGCAGTTGCCCGCCGGTGCACCGGTGACCAAGGGTGACGCGCTGTTCCCGCGGCTGGAGGACCCCGATGCCTGAGGTGACGTCGTCGCACGAGGTGATCGATGGCTAAGCAACCTGAAGGCCGCCCTGATGCTCCTGAGGCGCTCCCGCGGCCGGTGGTCGATTCGCACTGCCACCTCGACGTCGTCGACCGGCACCTCAAGGGCAGCGAAGAAGACCTCGGTGTCGATGATGCGTTGGCGCGGGCACGGTCGGTCAACGTCACCCGCGTCGTGCAGGTCGGCTGCGATGTTGAGTCGTCGCACTGGGCTGTTCGGGCGGCGCAAGATCACGATGAGGTGATCGCTGCTGTCGCTTTGCATCCCAATGATGCCGCGCGTATCGGCGAACGTGATGGCATGCCCGCGCTACAGGCGGCGTTCGCCGAGATCGAGGCATTGGCGACGCAGCCGGGTGTGCGTGCGGTCGGTGAGACGGGGCTGGATTATTTCCGCACCGGCGAAGCGGGGCGTCCGGCACAGGCCGAATCATTCCGCTGGCACATCGACCTGGCCAAGCGCACCGATCGCACACTGGTGATCCACGACCGGGATTCCCATGACGATGTGATCTCGGTTCTGCTCGCCGAAGGCGCCCCCGATCGCGTGGTGTTCCACTGCTTCTCCGGTGATGCCGACATGGCGAGCATCTGCGCCGACAACGGCTGGTACTGCTCCTTCGCCGGTGTCGTGACGTTCTCCAGCGCGCAGTCCTTGCGCGATGCGCTCGCGGTGGTGCCGCGGGATCGAGTGCTCGTCGAAACCGATGCGCCGTACCTCACCCCGATGCCCTATCGCGGTCGAGTCAACGCGTCCTATCTGGTGCCGTTGACAGTGCGCGCGATGGCGGATGTGCGAGGCGAAGGAGTCGATGAACTCT
>JAGYOB010000043.1 GCA_018399515.1 Candidatus Nanopelagicales bacterium | reverse complement strand
GCCTTCTGCAAGAACCCGCCGTAGGAGGCCCAGCCGCTCTGGTCGAGCGGTTTCGCCGATGGGTGGCGCGCCCACGGAAGGCGCAGGCCGAGAGTGTGGCGGCCGAGCAGACTCGCCACAGCCGGGAGTAAGAACAGTGCGGCGAGCATGATCACGAAGACGGTCACCGCGGCGGCGATCGCGATGCCGAAGAAGAAACTGACGCGCAGGACGAACAGCGACAGCAGCGCCATGATCACGGTGCTGCCGGCGAAGAGCACGGCCCGGCCCGCGGTCCGGGTCGCGGTGCGGATGGCGTCCTTGGGTTCAGCTCCGGCAAGGACCTCCTGCCGGAAGCGGTTGAGAATGAACAGGGAGTAGTCGATGCCCACGCCGAGGCCGATCATCGACGCGAGTTCGGGTGCGAAGGAGGCGACGTCCAAGAACCCGGCGATCAGCAGGATGGAGAACTGCCCGATCGCCAGTCCGCCGACAGCGATAAGGATCGGCAGACCGGCTGCGACGAGACTGCCGAAGACGACCGCCAGGATGATGATGGCGACGATCACCCCGACGAGTTCACTCGCTGAGTCCCCGGCGCCGGCTGCGGTGAGGATCTGGCCGGTGGCACCGACCTGCAACGAACTGGTTTCGGCCTGCGTCAACACATCGACGAACGTCGTGGCGAGGTCTTGGCTCACGACTGATGTGCTGTCGGCTTCGAATGCCACCGTGGCGTAGGCGATCGTCCCGTCGGCGCTGATGGTGGAGGTGGCCTCCTTGGCAGCCTTATTGGCGGCGAGGAGTGAGTTGAGTTGATCCTGCAGGGCCGGCGGCGTCCCCTCGGGATAGGTGACGTCGGTCGTGCCGTCCTGGAAGGCCTCATTCACCTCGTCCTGGAATTCCTGCGGGGTTCCCGGTGGGAAAGGCAGGCTGGTGTCACTCGGCTCGGGGCAGTCGGGGCCGTAGGTCTTGTCATAGGGCGAGGTGATGCACGAGATCCCGTCGATGGCCGCGAGCTGGGTGAGCAGGCCGTCGACCTGCGCCTGGACCTCAGGGGTCGTCGCCGAACCCGACGTGGGCGACCACACGACGTTGGCGGTGTTCCCGCTGGCTGCCTGCGGGTTGACCTCGGCGAGGAACTCCTGGGCCAATGCCGACTGGGTGTTCGGCAGGGAGAAGGAGTCGTTGAACGGGCCCTTGAAGGTCGTGGCGAGAACGCCGATCCCAACGGTGGCGAGCACCCAGATCAGGAGGGCGGCCAGAGGCTTGCGAATGGCCCATTCCGACAGTCGTCCCACACTCAGTCCTCTCGCGGTGTGACTCGGACCCTAGCGCTGCGTGCCGCACGGATCATCGGCGCACCAGGCCGGTGTTCGGTTTATCACCGCCGCCTGATGCGCCACGTCTGCGATGTCACTACATGGGAACCGGGCAGACAGAGCAGACAATCGTGATCGTGAATGTCGAGGTCGTCGGAGCGGTCATCGTCCGTGACGGACTCATCCTGTGCGCGCAGCGAGCACCCGGGGGTAGCCAGGCTGGACTGTGGGAGTTTCCCGGAGGCAAGGTCGAAGGCGATGAGACGCACGCT
>JAGYOB010000042.1 GCA_018399515.1 Candidatus Nanopelagicales bacterium | reverse complement strand
GTGGCGAAGAAGCCCGCCGCGAAGAAGCCTGCCGCGAAGAAGCCCGCCGCGAAGAAGCCCGCCGCGAAGAAGCCCGCTGAGAAGAACACTGCCGAGAAGACGGCGCCGGCCAAACGCCCTCGGCAGCGCACGCATGGAGGCAAACCGGTTGACGATGGGGCACAGTGATCGCGTGATCACCTGGCACAGCGAACCTCAGTGGACCGATGCCGATGGCCAGCGCATCCTGGTGCACGCATTCACCGGATTCCTCGATGCGGGATCTGCGACCGCCCAGGCAACCAAGACCATCATGTCGGGAACGTCGCGGCTGTTGGCCGACTTCGATCTCGACGAGGTGCTCGACTACCGATCCCGACGTCCGCCCCTGACCTACGTCAACGACCATTTCACCGATGTCGATTGGCCCTCGATCGCCCTGTACGAGGTGACCGATGATGCCGGTCGGCGCTTCCTTATGCTCACCGGTCCCGAACCGGACTATCGATGGCAGGGTTTCATCCAAGCGGTGCTGGCAATGATCGATCGACTCGATGTCGCCTTGACCGTCGGGTTGTCGGCTGTCCCCTGGCCCACCCCGCACACGCGACCGGTCGGTGTCACGATCCATGGGACCGATCCGCGTCTGCTGCCCGATGAAGACCCGATGCTGGGGACCTTGCAGGTGCCTGGCCACATCGGCGGCCTGCTGGAGTTGCGACTTGGCCAGACAGGACGGGATGCGATCGGCATCGCTGCTCAGGTGCCGCACTATCTGTCCCAGGTCGACTACCCCCGAGCGGCGATCACGATGTTGACCGCCCTGCACGACACCACCGGCCTGGTGATCGATACCGATAGTTTGCTGCCGGCTGCTGAGCGGGCTGAGGCGGAGATCGCCGGCCAGGTGGAACAGTCGGATGAGTTCGCATCGGTGCTAGCGGCTCTCGAGCAGCAGTACGACCAGGTGATGGCCGTGCGCAAAGACTCGGTAGCCGACCTCCCGACCGCTGATGAGATCGCCGCCCAGGTGGAGCAGTTCCTCGCCCGGATGGATACGCGCGGCGATTCCGACGGTGAGGATCCGACGAACTGATCGCGATCGTGCGGGAGGCGGTCAATCCCGAATAACGCGCAGCACTGTTACCTCGGGGTCGAGTGATCCGCGGACGTACCCGTGCGGCGCCGCAGCGCTGGCGATGAGGAAGTCGACGACTTCGGCGGTGATCGCCTCACCGGGCAGCACGTTCGGGACCCCGGGGGGATAGGCGGCGAGAGAGTCGGCACTGACGCGGCCGATCGCTTCGGTTGCCGGGACGATCTCGGTGTCGGCGAATCGGGCCGTGCGAAGGTCGAGCACCCGGTCTCCGGGTTCAGGAAGCGGATGGATGATGACGTCACGTGCTGTGCCGTGGGGCAGGCCCGTGAAGGCGTTGATAAGGCGCTGCTCATCCAGGTGGCTGCCCGCGCCGACGAGAGCGACAACGACGGCATCGGTGGACATTTCGATGTGGACCCCATGATCGTGGAACAGTCGATGCCGGGCTTCGTGCCCGGTGAGTCCGGTCCCGCGCGTATCGACGACCAATCGCAGGGGATCGATGGCATGAACAGCCCGGTCATCGGTGACGTCATCGGTAGCGATGGCGAAGCGCGGATCCGCGCGCAGCGCATCGCGAACTCGGGTCAGGGACGCGATGCTGTCGGCGATCCGATCCGTGCGTGTCACCAGGTCTCGACGAGCGAGATCCAATCCGGCCAGTAGCAACGACGATTCACTCGTCGATGAGGTCATCGGGAGTGCCCGGTCGATGCTGGCACCGAGGTCATCGGCGAAGTCACCGTGTCCGAGGTGCAGCATCGCTGATTGCCCGAGGCTGCCCCCGAGCTTGTGGGTGCTCGATACGACCAGATCGGCACCGCGGCGCAGGGCATTGGTCGGCAGGTCGGGATGGAAACCGAAGTGCGCACCCCATGCCTCATCGACGATGAGCGGCACGCCGTGGGTGTGGGCGACGTTGGCGAGACCGGCGATATCGCTGACGGCCCCGAAGTACGACGGTGACACGACCCAGGCTGCGCCAGCCTGCGGGTGCGCGGCCAACGCGGCATCGAGTTCGTCGGGGGTGATGCCGTGGGTCATGCCGCGGATCGGATCGACGTGGGGCATGACCGTGATCGGAGTGAGCCCGGCCAGCGCCATGCCGTCGGTCACCGATGAGTGCATCGAGCGCGTCACCACGATCTGCTCGCCGCGGTGACGGATGGCCAGGCAGGTGGTCAGATTGCCCTGGCTCGCACCATTGGTGAGGAACCACGTGCGACGAGCCCCCCAGGCATCGGCGGCGAGGGCGCGGGCGGCGTCGAGGGCTGAGGGTGAGCCGTCTGGCTCGGTGTCGATGCCATCGGTCAGCGGCGGGATATCCCAGGCGAGAGCGCCACCGAGCAGATCGGCCAACCCCCGGTCGGGGTCGGCGAGGTGGCCGGGCACGCCCGCACGGACTCCGATCGTGGTCACGTAGCGCTGGAGTGCCTCGGCGTAGGGAGCTCGGGCGTGGTCGAGTGCGATCGGTCGGTTCGTGCGATCGGGAAATCGATCGGGGAGCAGACGCGCCTCGTACCGCATACCTCCAGCATGCTCCCGACAAGCATGAAAGAGAATATCTAGTTTCTGAGATGAGTACCATAATGGCTATGGAGATTGGATCAGATTTGCGCCGTGGGGTTTTCGATGCCGGAATCGACCTTCGCCAGTTCGGGGTGCTGCTGGCCATCGCCGAGACCGGATCCCTGGCGGCGGCTGCCCGACTGCTGGCGGTGTCCCAGCCGACCGTGGCCCATCACCTCGATTCCCTCGAGGCCGCGATCGGGACCACCCTGGTGCGCCGCGGTCCCCGTGGTGCGGTGCTCACCGATGTCGGTCGGGTGCTCGCGCCACAGGCCGAGGCGATCATGGATCGGTTGTCCTCGGCGATCACCGAGGCACGCGGCCTGGCGACAGCGGGGGTCGCGACATTGCGCGTCGGGACGTTCTCCAGTGCCGGCGGTGTGCTCCTGCCGGCGGCGATCGGCGAGGTGCGTCGACGAACCGACGTGCGGATCGAACTGCGCGAAGCAGAGACGATCGACCTGCTCGTCGATCTTGCCGCTGATGCCTTGCATGTCGCGCTCGTCTACAACGACTCCACCGAACCCCTGTCCGTTCCCGAAGGCTGGACTGCCACGACGCTCGGCTGGGATCGCTACGTCCTGGCGATCCCCGATGATCATCGCCATGTCGGCGATGCGATCGATCTGGCCGACTGCGCCGACGACGGATGGATCCTGTCGCGGCTGGAGGATCCTGCGGCCGATCGTGACCTGCTCGTCGCGGCAGCGCGGGCTGGATTCACGCCACGGCCGGTGCTGCGCACCGATGACTTCCACGTCGCTCTCGGCTTCGTCGCAGCCGGGCTCGGCGTGACCGTCGTACCCCAACTCGCGTTGGAATCACGGCCGGGCGTCCGCTTCGTCGAGATCACCGATGCGACCCTGGGCCGCACCCTGGGAGTCGTTCATCCGGTGACGATGCCGCTCGCGGTCGAGGTGCTCGTCGATCGGCTCGTCGCCGATGCGCCCAGCGTGTTGAGTCCAGCCGCAACCTAGAGTGATGATGTGGCGCAACGGCTCGAGGAACTCGTGCATTCCAGTTGGGTGCCGGTGCTCGATGGACAACGGGACACGCTTGCTGGCATCGGGGAGTTCCTGCGTGCCGAGACTGCCGCCGGGCACCGCTGGCTGCCCTCGGGTGATCGCATCCTGCGTGCCTTCACCCAACCCCTCGCTGATGTGCGGGTGCTCATCGTCGGTCAGGACCCGTATCCGACCCCCGGGCATGCGGTGGGCCTGTCGTTCTCGGTCGACCCCGCGGTCTCGCCGGTGCCGCGCAGCTTGAAGAACATCCACCGCGAACTCGTCGATGACCTTGGTGTGTCCGTGCCACCGAACGGGGATCTGTCGCCGTGGGCCGACCAGGGGGTGCTGCTGCTCAACCGGGTTCTCACCGTCCGCGCAGGAGAACCCGGCAGTCACCGTCGCCGAGGGTGGGAGGACGTCACGGCTGCGGCGATCGAGGGCCTGGTGGCGCGCGCCGATGCGCCGCTCGTGGCGATCCTGTGGGGACGAGACGCCCAGTCGCTGCAGCCGATGCTCGGGCGTGTGCCCGTCATCGCCAGCGCCCATCCCAGTCCGATGTCCGCCGATCGCGGCTTCTTCGGTTCGCGCCCCTTCAGCCGCGCCACGCAGGCACTGGTCGCGCTAGGGGATCCCGGCGTCGACTGGTCGCTGGGTTGAGTCGTTCACCAAGGATTCATATTCGGTCGCCGAGGATCACTTGCGGATGAGCCCGGGGAATAGTGGACTAGGCGACATATATCGATAGGTGTCGATATATGGTCCACCGTGTTCACAATCCGCCCGAGTGCTTCGTGCGATTCCCCGGAGAGGCAGCCATGTCGACAACCGATCCCACCCCTGTTGGCGAGTCCCTGATCGAACACCAGCGCAATCTCAGTGTCGATCAGCAAACGGCGCTGCATTCCGCGGCCGTGCGACTGCGCCAGGATTTCGGGCAGCAATTCGGCACCGAAACCATCGAGCGGTTCTTGACCTCGAGCTATGACCAGTTTGCTGCTCGAGCCTCGTTCGACAACTACCTGCCGCTGTTGGCAGAGCGTTTCGCCCGCCAGCGCCTGCAGGCGATGCAGCGCATCGAATCGGATACTGATGGGCCACCGATCGTGCTGTTCTTGTGCGTGCACAACGCGGGCCGGTCGCAGATGGCGATGGGGTACTTCGCGGCACTGGCCGGGGACAACGCGATCGCCTGGTCAGGAGGGTCCGAACCCGGCGGGATCATCAACCCGGCAGCGGTGGAGGCGATGGCTGAGGTGGGCATCGACATCAGCGAGGAGTTCCCCAAGCCGTGGACCGATGAAATCGTCCGGGCTGCCGACGTCGTGATCACTATGGGGTGCGGCGATGCCTGCCCGATCTTCCCCGGAAAGCGCTACGAGGAATGGACGCTGGAGGACCCCGCCGGGCTCGGCGTGGAGTCCGTTCGACCGATCCGTGATGACATCGAACAGCGGGTGCGGGCGCTGCTCGGGGAATTGAATGTCAGCGTCGTCGACGTTCCGTAACACGGTGCGGTGAGCAGTTCATTATCCGTTGCGCTGCAGTGGTTATCCCCACAGGAAATTCCCAGGAAAAGCGTGTCGAAATGAGTGTTTTTCTCTTGACCGATGTCAGACCCCGATGATCTA
>JAGYOB010000041.1 GCA_018399515.1 Candidatus Nanopelagicales bacterium | reverse complement strand
TGAGCGCCTGCGCGACCTGCCGTGGTTCGACGACATCGAGATCATCACCGGAGATGCGGGTGACCCGCAGGCGATGGCCGATGCGATGCGCGATGTCGACGTCGCCTACTACCTGCTGCATTCCCTGCAGCATGGTGCGCAGCTGGAGGAGGAAGAGCGCCGTCTGGCCCAGACCTTCGCCGATGCCGCGGCCGCTGCGGATGTCGGGCGCATCATCTATCTGGGCGGACTAGCCCCTGATATCCCCGCCGATCAGATGAGCCCGCACATGCGATCACGCGATCAGGTGGGACGCATCCTGCACGACTCCGGCGTTCCCACCACGAGCCTGCGCGCCGCTGTGATCATCGGTTCCGGCTCTGCATCGTTTGAGATGCTGCGCTACCTCACCGAACGCCTCCCGGCGATGATCACCCCCCGCTGGGTGCGCACCAGGACCCAACCCATCGCCATCCGCGATGTCTTGCGCTATCTGGTCCTCTCAGCGGAGATGCCACCGGAGGTCAGTCGGGCCTTCGATATCGGCGGCCCGGAGGTGTTGACCTACGAGGAGATGATGCACCGATACGCGGCTGTCGCCGGCCTGCCCAAGCGCATCATCCTGCCGATCAACGTGCTCTCCCCCGGGCTGTCCAGCCACTGGGTGGGCCTGGTGACCCCCGTGCCGGTGCGACTCGCTCGACCGCTTGTGAAGTCACTGCGCCACGATGCGGTGTGCCGCGAGCACGACATCAAGCGCTGGATCCCCGATCCCCCCGAGGGGCTCATCGGTTTCGATAAGGCGGTGGCCCTCGCGCTCAAGCGGGTCCGCGAAGCCGATGTCGCCACCCGCTGGTCCTCGGCGTCGTATCCGGGAACTCCCAGTGACCCGCTGCCCACCGACCCGGACTGGGCCGGCGGCACGCTCTACACCGATGTGCGCAGCGTCGAGACCGATGCCTCACCCGAGGAGGTCTGGCGGGCCGTGGAGCGCATCGGTGGCGAGCACGGGTGGTACAGCGCGCGATTCCTGTGGGAGGTGCGCGGGGTGATGGACCGCGCTGCCGGCGGTGTGGGTTTGCGTCGCGGCCGTCGCGACCCCGATCAACTCCTCGTCGGTGACATCGTCGACTTCTGGCGCGTCGAGGAACGCCAACCGCCGCACCTACTCCGATTGCGGGCGGAGATGAAGATGCCCGGCAAGGCCTGGCTGGAGTTCACCATCGACCCGCGCGAGGGTGGCGGCAGCGTGCTGCGCCAACGCGCGGTGTTCTATCCCAAGGGGCTGACCGGCCACGCCTACTGGTGGTCAGTCGCGCCATTCCACCGGTTCGTGTTCCCCGGCATGGCCCAGCACATGGTCGACGAGGCCGAGTCGCATGCCGCCCTGGCCACCACGCAGTCTTGACCACCACGTAACGTCGAAGCACGAGCTGTTCCCCACACCACCCACCTGAAGCGAGGACGACACGGACATGGGCCTGATCTCCCGAGCGGCCTCGTTGGCTTCCGTCCCGGTGAATGCCGGCGCCCGGATGGCCGGTGCAGCCACCGCCGCGGCCTTCGGGGCCGACCGGGATGCCGCCTACGCCAAAGCCACCGCCGCCTCGGTCGAGGCCCTCACCTCCGCCCTGGCCAAGGCCCGCGGGCCGGCGTTGAAGTTCGGCCAGTCCCTCGCGGTGTTCTCCTCCGCGCTGCCCCCGGAGCAGGCCCAGCAGCTGGCCTCGCTCACCCGGCTGTATGAGGACGCCAAGCCCCAGCCGCTATCGAAGATCACCAAGGTGCTGGCCCAACTGCCCGAGGGTGTCGAGGTCGAACCCGAGGCGATCGCCGCGGCCAGCCTCGGCCAGGTCCATCGCGGTGTGTGGACCGATGGCACCGCGGTCGCGATCAAGGTGCAGTATCCCGACGCACCGCGGGTGGTGAAGTCGGACATGCTGCAGTTGAAGGCGATGGCTCCCCTCGTCGGCCGGTTGCTGCCCAACCTGGATGTGCGCGCCCTGGTGGACGAGCACGCCGCGCGGTTGACCGAGGAACTCGATTACACCCACGAGGCCGCCTGGCAGGAGCGCTTCCGCGAGGGTTGGGCTGCCGACGGCATCGTCGTCCCGCGGGTGATCTTCTCGACCGAGACGATCCTGGTCACCGAATGGGTCGACGGCACACCGTTCACGGGTCTGGTGGATCTGCCCGGCGAACGACGCAATGCCGCCGGACGTGCCCTGGCACGTTTCGCGTTCTGGTCACCACGGCTCGTGGGTGCAACCCATGCCGATCCGCACCCGGGCAACTTCCGGTTGCTGGACGACGACCGACTCGCCGTCCTCGATTTCGGCAGTGTGGCCGCCGATGCCGGACTGTTCACACACCTGTTCACCGACACGATGCTGCTCGCCGTCGACGATCAGTTCGATGCGGTTCGTGACGCCTGGGTCGCGGCCGGCCTGATCGCCGAATCGACCACGACCGAGCAGCTCATGGGGTTGCTCGATGTCGACACCCGGCCCTACACCCGCTCGGA
>JAGYOB010000040.1 GCA_018399515.1 Candidatus Nanopelagicales bacterium | reverse complement strand
GACGGCTTTCAGCCAGCGGGTGACCGTCCCCTCGGTGACGCTCTCCCCGAGCTGGGGCATCGTGACCGGTACCGACATGGAGGTCTCCTTCGCGAATCTGGCAGTTGAGCGAATAGTTTCAGGCGTGGGCGTGGAGGGGCTTGCCGGCTAGGGCGAGATGCGCCTCGCCCATGGCCTCGTTCTGGGTGGGATGAGCGTGGATCAACGCGGCCACGTCATCGGGGTAGGCCTCCCAGTTGACGATGGCCTGGGCTTCACCGATCTGCTCACCGATGCGCGCGCCGATCATGTGCACCCCGATGACCGGTCCGTCCTTGAGTTGGACCAGCTTGATGAACCCGGTGGTGGCAAGGATCTGGCTCTTGCCGTTTCCGCCGAGGTTGTACTCGTACACCGCGACGTTGTCAGCACCATGCTGTTCGCGCGCTGCGGCCTCGGTGAGTCCGACGGAACCGATCTCAGGCTCGGAATACGTCACGCGGGGGATATTCACATCGTCGATCGGGCGTGGATTCAACCCGGCGATATGTTCGGCGACGAAGATGCCATGGGCGAAACCGCGATGCGCCAACTGCAATCCCGGTGTGATGTCTCCGACGGCGTAGACACCGGGCACGTTGGTCTGCAGGTGATCGTCGACGAGCACCCAGCCACGCTCCATCGCGATGCCGGCCTGCTCGTAGCCCAGGCCGTCGGTGCGGGGCCCCCGGCCGACGGCGACCAAGAGGAGATCGGCGTCGTGCGCGGTGCCGTCCTCGAGAGTGACGTGGACGCCTGCGTCGTCCTGGGTTGCTGATGCGAACCGGACACCGGTGGTGAACGTGATGCCGCGCTTGCGGTAGGCCCGCTCGAACGCCTTCGATAAAGCCTCGTCCTCGGCCGGGACTAGCCGCGGCAAACCCTCGACGATGTGCACCTGCGAACCGAAGGAACGCCACACGCTGGCGAACTCGACCCCGATCACCCCACCCCCGAGAACGATGACGCGCTCGGGCACGTAGTCGAGGTTCAAGGCCTGATCGGAGGTCATGATGCGCCCGCCGATGTCGAGTCCGGGCAGCGAGCGGGCGAATGAGCCGGTGGCGAGGACGACGTGTCGACCGGTGTAGGTCGCGCCGGCGACCTCGACTGTGGTGGGTGATGTGAGGCGCCCGTGTCCTTCGACGAAGGTGACGTTGCGGCTCTTGACCAGTCCCTGAAGGCCTTTGTACAAGCGACCGACGACACCATCGCGATACGAGTTCACCGCCGGCATATCGATGCCTTCGAGGCTGGCTTTGACGCCGAAGTGAGCGCTGTCTCGAGCGGCGTCGGCTACTTCGGCGGCGTGCAGGAGCGCTTTCGTGGGAATGCAGCCGCGATGCAAACAGGTGCCACCGAGTTTGTCTGCTTCGACGAGGATTACCGAGAGTCCCAGTTCGCTGGCACGCAGAGCGCAGGCGTAACCCCCGCTTCCCCCACCCAGGATGACGATGTCGGCGCTGGTGGTCTCGGCGCTGGTCATGGGCTCCTCATCGATGCCGGATCGGATTAGTCGTGGCTTATCCTTTCACCGGCCTCGCAGCCGGTCACCTCCACCCCACCGTGTGACGCGTCAGGGCAGGGTGCCTTCGGCGGCATCGGTGGCAAGTTGAATGAACGTTCGCACCGCGGCTCCGGTACCGCCCTTGGGTGTGTACCCGAACGGGGCGCCTTCGTTGAAGGCCGGGCCGGCGATGTCGAGGTGGGCCCACCGCATGTCCTGAGGGATGAACTCCCGCAGGAAGGCCGCTGCCGACAGCATCCCGCCCTTGCCGTCGCCGATGTTCTTGATATCCGCGATCGCCGAATCGAGTGTGCCGCGGGATTCCTCGGGGATCGGCAGATGCCACATCGTCTCGCCAGCACGCTGGGATGATTCCCAGACGGCCACGCGAATGTCATCGTCGTTGGCCATGATCCCGGACGTGCGATCGCCGAGCGCGACGACAGCCGCTCCGGTGAGGGTAGCGGCGTCGACGATGAGATCGGGTGATTCCTCCGCCGCTCGTACGAGCGCATCGGCGAGGACAAGCCTGCCCTCAGCATCGGTGTTGAGGACCTCCACGGTTCGCCCGCCGTAGATCGTGATCACGTCACCGGGACGCTGAGCATGTCCGCTGGGCATGTTCTCAGCCGTGGGAAGCCAGCCGGTGACAGCGACCGGTAACTGAAGTCGGGCGATGGCGGTGACGGCAGCCAGCACTGCTGCGGCGCCGCTCATGTCGCATTTCATCGTCTCCATGGCCTTCGGCGGCTTCAGCGACAGACCACCGGAGTCGAAGGTGATGCCCTTCCCGACGAAAGCAAGATGCGAGACGGCATCGACCGGTTCATAACGCAGGCACACCAGGCGAGGTGGATTCGCTGATCCTTGGCCGACCGCGGTGATGCCGCCGAAACCTGCGTCGATCAATTCGGTCTCATCGAAGATCTCCACCGCCACATCGAGGTCGTTCACCGCGTCGAGCGCAGCCTGGGCGATGCCCTCAGGAGCCAGTGCCGATGGGGGAGTGTTCACCAGGTCCCGGGCGGCGTAGACCGCGTCAGCGATGATCGTCGCCCGATCGGCGGCGTCTTTCACTCGCGGGTCGCGAGCATCGGCGAGCAGGGAGATCGAGCGCACCGCGGATGCTGACGTGGCCGATCCGGTGCCGCGGAATGCGGTGAACGAATAGGCTCCGAGGAGCGCCCCCAGCCCTGCTGACTCGATCGTGGGAGCGTCGGCGGGATCGGTGGCAATCGCGATTCGGCGGGAGCGAATCGCAGCACGGACCGCCGCTCCGATCGCACGCCTCAGTTGCTCGGCCTCGGCCTCCGGGGTCGTGTCGACTTTCGCCACCCCGAGCCCGACAAGCACTATCTGGGTAGCTTTGACGATCCCGGCACCGGGCAGCGTCGTCACCTCGTTCGCCCTCCCTGTCACCCCGAGCGCCACGGCCGCCTGCTCGACTTTGCGCCGTGCCACTGCAGTCAGTACCGATGGCGCGATCACGCCGCTGCGGCGTCCTTTTGCTGGACGCACGGGGATCACGAGGGCATCCACGGCAGCAGAAACTGGCTTGGCAGAGGACACAGCGAGACTCGGCGCTGATGTGACGAAGGATGTGGGCATGTCGGGTGTCTGAGCAGGCATAGTTGCTCAGCCTAGGTGTTCAACGAACGTGCGATTCAACGAACGGTGGTTTCGTCACCCGGCAGGGGAGTTCACGGCCGCGCACATCAATGGTCGCCGTGTCGCCTTCTGCCACCGACGGATCGAGGAGGGCGAGTGCGATGCCCTGCCGGAGGGTCGGCGAAAAGGTGCCGCTCGTCGTGACACCGATCACACGGTCTTGAGAATCCCGTACGGTCATCCCGGCTCGAGGAATGCCTCGACCGGTGGCGCGCAGCCCCCACAGCACCCGGTGGGGGCCTCGTTCCCGCTCCGTGCGTAACGCAACCGCACCGTGGAAGTCGTCCTTATCCCAGCCGACAGCCCAGGCTAGGCGTGCTTGAACGGGTGTGATGTCTGCAGACAGCTCATGGCCGTGCAGGGGATAACCCATCTCAGTCCGTAGCGTGTCACGCGCCCCCAGGCCGCATGGTGTGACGCCGGCAGAAGCCAGAGCTTCCCACAGGACGGGGAGCCCGTCGGCGGGGCAGATGAGCTCGTAACCGTGCTCTCCGGTGTAGCCGGTGCGGGCGGTGATCACATCGAACCCCTGCCAGGAAACGGGAACGAAGGACATGTAATCGTGGTCGGCAGGCAATCCGATCGAGGCGAGGGTGTCGGCGCTGCGCGGTCCCTGTATCGCGATGATCCCGACCTCAGCGCGCCGGTCGGCCACGGTGATCTGTGCTCCGTCGGCGGCCTGGCTTCGTTCGGCGACCTCGGCCAAAACTGCGACAACGACATCGCTATTGGCTGCGTTAGGAACGCAGAACAACGCATCATCGTCGCTGCGATACACGATCAGGTCGTCGATAACGCCACCGTCACTACCGCACAGCAGGGTGTACTGAGCCTGGCCGGCACCGATACGTCCGAGGTCGTTGGTGACAATGGTGTTGAGCCACGAGACAGCGTCAGGTCCCGTGATCTCCGTATAGCCCATATGCGAAACATCGAACATGCCCACCTGCTCGCGCACGCTGGTGTGTTCGGCCACCGTTCCGGTGTACTCGATCGGCATTTCCCAGCCACCGAAATCCGCCAGGGTGGCGCCCAGATCGGTATGGAGTGGGTGCAAGGGCGTCCGGTTGAGCGGGGCAGGTGAAGATGGGCTGGTCATAGCAGGGACCGTAGCGCCCCGCGGTGGCTGGCATCTGGCGAGCATCACATTGATCGGTGTCTGTGGCGCTCACCGATCATCGGACGGGGGCGACTCGGCCAGCACGGCGATAGCCGATCGCACAACAGGGACGGCAAGCAATCCACCGATGCCCTCCTCGTGGGGCATCGCCAGGTCGAGAACCGGGTGCAGGTCGAGTCGTTCGAGAGCGATCGCATGCGCTGGCTCAGTGCTGAGGTGTCCGGCGATCCACCACTGTCGCGCACGGAAATCCAAGCGATGGGCGACCAGGGCTGCGCTGGCGACGACGACTCCATCGAGGATCACCGGCGTGCGACGTGCTGCTGCCTGCATGAGCATCCCCGATAGCGCGGCGATATCGGGCCCGCCGATGCGAGCGAGGAGTTCGGTCATGTCCCCGCGTGCGTCCTTGGCGCGATGCGCGGCATCGCGGACTGCAGCGACCTTGTCCATCCAGCCTGAGTCGTCGATTCCGGATCCGCGGCCGGTCACCGATACCGGATCGCTGGCGGTCAACGAAGCGATCAAGCTCGACGCCGGGGTCGTCGCCCCGACACCGATACTGCCGAGGACGAACAGGTCGGCCCCGGAGTCGATTTCGTCATCGATGACCCGACGGCCCAGCGCTATTGCTGCCGCGGCTTCGTCGTACTCCATGGCGTCTTCGATGTCGATCGATCCGGTGCATCGACGGATTCGCGAGCGTGAGATCCGGGGATCGACATCATCGAGTGCCGTCGCATCGATATCGAGTCCGACGTCAAGTGGGCGAACGTTGACGTCCACGACTCGAGCGATTGCAGACACCGATGCCTCATGAGTGCCGATGAGACGCATGGTCGCAGCCGTTTGCCCTGGGTCGCGAGCCGACGTCCGCTTGGTGCGGGCGATGCCGTGATCGGCACCGACGATGACCGCGACCGGATGAACGATAGGTCGAGGCGGACAGTGACCCTGTACCGCCGCCATCCACGTGCCCAGATCCTCCAGTCGCCCGAAACCACCGCCTAGCCCCGCTAGGTCCACCCACCGTGATCGTGCTTGGTCGGCGTGTTCGGCGTCGATGGGAACGGCACGCAAAGCTGCGCCCGTGTCGTCATCACAAGCATCGACAGCGGACACGTCAGCATCTGATGCATTCGCATCGGTCATGGCGACATTGTCCGCACCGACCGGGTCACGTGGCACGTGCGGTGTCCAGTTGGCCGGGATTCGTCTGGTCGGGATTCGTCTGGTCGGGATTCGTCTGGTCGGGATTCGAAGTCGAGGCGTCCGGGGTGAAAGCCACCGGCGCCTCGAACGCCGCCCGACGAGCGGTACGACGCAAAGCTGCGAGAACGGGGTGGCCGAGGACGGCGATCAAGCCCGCGGTGAGGACGGCGCGAGGAACATCGAAAGCGAGGGATGTGGCGGCGGTGAAGGCGAACCACCGCAGAAGATTCTCGGTGATCGTGCCCCCGGGAACGAAGGCGATCTGGGTGCCGTCGGCAATGAATGGCCAGAACCACAGGTTCAGCAGCAGGCCGTAGGCGAATGCAGCGACGAATCCGAAGGCGGCGACAAGTGCGACCTCTGCGCGTCCGCGAACCTGGGGGAGCAGGCCGGCACCGAGGCCTATCCAGGCAGCGGCGAGCATCTGGAACGGCAACCACGGGCCGACTCCGCCGGTGAGAAGCCCGGAGGCGACCAGCGATAAGGCGCCGAGGGAGAAGCCGAACCCGGGCCCGAAGACTCGAGCGCCGAGGATCAGCACCACCCAGATCGGCTCTATGCCGGCGATCCCAGCGCCGAGTGGCCGCAAGATCGCGATGACAGCAGCGAGCACACCGAGCAGGGCGACCGCCTTGGCGTCCATCCCTCCGTCGAGAATCTGGGCGACGACAACCAGCAAAACGAGCGGAATGATCGCGGCGAAAACCCATGGGGCATCCGAGGAGTGCGCAACGGCAGTGGAGCCTGGTTCGGCGATGAACGGCCAGAAGAACGCCGCCAGTCCGATCAGTGTCGCGAGGCCGATCGCGGCCCACGACCACGGTCCCAGCCGCACCGCCGTCGACGAGTTCACGAGGCGTCCCCGAGTGCTTGGGCCACCGCGAAGGGAGTCAACCAGCGGGCCGGGGCAGCGGGAGTGGACAAGACCTTGGCAACCTGCGGTGCGAACAGCGGCGAACTGACCACCACGGCAGTGGTCGGTCCGTCAGCCACGATCTGCCCGTCGGCCAGGATCACCACCCGGGTGGCGAGCTCAGCGACAAGTTCGACGTCATGCGTTGCCACCACGATCACGTGCCCCTCAGTTTGGATGCGGCGCAGGATCGATATCAGGCGCTCCTTGGTGTCGTAATCGAGGCCACGGGTCGGTTCATCGAGACAGATCACCGGCGGTCGCCCACTGAGAACGACGGCCAAGGCGAGGGAAAGGCGTTGGCCTTCGGATAGATCGCGGGGATGGGCGTCCGATGCGATGTCGGGGGCGAGGTCAGCCAAGATCGCGGCGGTCGTCCCCGGTTGTGCATGTGCATCACGATCGGCATCGTGGCATTCCTGGGCCACCGTCGAGCGAGTGAGGAGGTCGGTGAATTCCTGCGGCACCAGACCGATGGTGCGCACCAGTTGCGACCCTCGCAGCTGGCGAGGATCGGATCCGGCCACGGTGACCTGACCCCGACTGGCCGCGTGCATTCCCACGAGGGCACCCAGAAGGGTCGACTTGCCCGCTCCATTGCGGCCCATGAGAGCCACCACCTCATGGGCGTGCAGTTGCCATGACACGCCCGATACGGCGATGGTCGAGCCGTGGGCCACGACGACATCACGCATCGTGGCGAGCACGGTGTCACCCGCATGGCAGGCCGCAGGCGCATCGATGGTTCGGTCGGCATCCGGCGGAAGTGGCTCAGGCGGATTCGGTGGTGTGTCGGCTGCGTGCAGTCGAGCGCGAAGATCACCGGCAACTCGTCGCGCATCGCGAACCGAGAGCGGAACGGGAGACCAGCCGGCGATTCGCGCGAGCCGTACGACAGGTGGTGCGATGGGCGCGGCGCCCATCACCTCGGCCGGTTCACCGACGATGAGGGATCGACCATCTCCGGGCATGAGGATGACTCGGTCGGCGTATTCCACAACACGTTCCAACCTGTGTTCGGCGAGGACGACGGTGATGCCCAGGTCGTGCACGAGGCGTTGAACTGTGGCGAGAACATCCTCTGCCGCACCGGGATCCAGCGCTGATGTCGGTTCGTCAAGGACGAGAACGCGGGGGGTGGCAGTGAGTACTGAGCCGATCGCCACGCGCTGTCGCTGTCCACCGGAGAGCATCCCGAGCGGACGCGAGCGCAGATCGGCCAGGCCGAGCAGATCGAGCGTTTCCTCGACACGTCGGCGCATTGCATCGGGTGCGATCCCGAGGGATTCCATGGTGTAGGCGAGTTCTTCTTCGACGGTATCGGTCACAAAACCCGATCTCGGGTCCTGCGCGACGTATCCGACGACGTCAGCGAGTTCTCGTGGTGGATGGGTCGCCGTGTCGCGTCCATCGACGAGTACCCGCCCATGCAGCGTGCCGCCGGTGAAATGCGGTACGAGGCCGTTGATGGTGCGCAGCAGCGTCGATTTACCGCTGCCTGTAGGGCCGATGACCAGTGCTAATTCACCTTCGGTGATTTCGAGATCGATGTTTTCGATCGTCGGTTTGGCGGCCTCGTGATACGTCACACTGACGGATTCCCAACGGATTACGGGGTTCGCGTTCATCGGGGCTGCCGATCGGGCGGTTGCGGAGTCACCCAAGCGGGCAGGAGGGCGATAGCGAGACCGGCGACAGCGATGATGGGCAACTGGGGCCACTGCGCCGGATCCACCGGTGTGCTCATGCCGGGAATCGTCAGGACAGAGGCAGCGATGAATGCCGCAGCCGGTGCCAGCCCGCTCGAGGCGGTAACCCATTCAGGCAGGCGCCAGGGGTCGGGTCGGTACCGCGACCTCGGGGAGCGTGCGCCGGCGATCCGCACCCCGATGATCGCCAGGGTGCCCCCCGACACCAGCAGGACCGCTCCGACGATCATCGGCGCCGACGCGTCGAGCATCGCGTAGACGCCGATGAGGCCGAGGGTGAGCGAACCCAGCAGCGTTGCTGCCGATAATCGGCGCTGCCGTTGCGTGCGGTCGGCGACGCGGCCATATCCGCGCGAATCCATGGCGGCTGCCAGGTGGACCGATCGTTCGAGGGCGCCCTCGAGCACCGGGAGCGCCGATCCCGCGATGCCCCGCAGCCCGCGCACAGGGCGCCCGCGCAGTCGTCGAGCGGCTCGGACACGTCGTAGGTCGGTGATCAATTGGGGTGCGAAGGTCACCGCGATAACCACGGCGACACCGGCTTCGTACAGCGCCCCCGGGACGCTCGCCAGAAGTCGAGCCGGGGATGCCAGGGAGTTCGCCGCTCCGACGCACGCCAAGATCGTGGCCAGCCGCATGCCGTCATAGGCACCGGCGAGGATCTCCTCCCCGGTCACCTCGCCGCCGACGCTGACACCGGCGAAGGCATCGGGAAGGTCGATCGTGGGCAGGACGAACAGCACCGTGGAGCCCACCGGAACTCCGAGCAGGATCTGGAAAACCACCCGGATGGCGATGATGATCGCCCCGAGGACGAGGAATGCGGTGAATGTCCGTCCCCAGGGGGCGCTCGGGCGGCGCGCGAACACCACGTATGCCGCGACGGCGACGATCAAGCCTAGAAGCAGGGGATTGGTGGTGCGTGATGCTGCGACAGCGAGGCCGAGTGCCCAGATCCACCATGCGCCCGGATGCACCCAGCGTTCGATACGCGGTGGGGCAGCCGTCGGTGACACCGCGGTGGTGGTTCCCGTTGTCGTCATGGAGTCACGATCCGTCGGCTTCCCTTGTCCGGACTCATCCGGCGGGGTGACTCCTCAGACATCGGAGCGCGTCGAGCGGCGACGCAGAAAGGTCAATGCTGCAAGCAGCCCGATAGCAACGGCGCCGATGAGCGCTGCCGTCGGTCCGGGTCCGCTTGCGTTATCGGTGACGGCGGCGGACATGATGGTCACCTGCGGATCGGGGTTGGCTGCGCGATGATCGGCGTCAGAGCGCGAGCCTGGTGCGACAGGTGTCAAGGACGCCCGGGCAGTCACATCCGATGCCGAACCCATCGACGTCGAGTCACCATCTCGGCTCACCGCATCACCGGTTCGGGTCGGGGAGCCCGGTGTGCTCTCGGCCGTCGGGCGGGGCGGCTTCTGGGCGACCGATGTCGATCGGTCATCGGTGCCGGTGTCGCTGACGGCACCGCCGTCGGTAACGGGTTCGGAGGCCGGTCGCTTCGGCTGCACTGAGGGCTGGGTTTCGGGCACCGGCTGTGCTGACGGATCCGACACGGGAGCCGGTTCACGTGAGGGAACCGGCTCTTGCGGCGGGCGGGGGGTGGACACCACGACAGCGCATTCATTGGCCGGATAGCCGGCGAGACCGCACACCATGCCCTGCTGGGTGCGCACCGAAGCGGCGGCCCGCAGGATGTCGAACCCACTGGCCGACGGTTCGGCGGTCACGCACATCGCCCATGGTGTGCGGGGTGACTCCCCGTCTGGGGCATGTTCGGGTAATCCCGGGTCGATGACGATCGCAACCCGCTTGGTGCCCGGTTTGGGTTCGGTGCCCGCACAGACCTGGTTGAAATCGGCAGCGGAGCGGGGCATCAGTCCGGCGCTGTTGGTTCCTGGACCGACACCGAACCGCCACCCCTCGACACTGCCATCGGTCGGACGCAGTGACGCTGGGCCCCATGACGAATACGACCATCCCGAATCACTACCCGACCAGTAACTCCAGTACCGGTAGGACGCCGCATCAGCCGCTGGAGTGAACGGCAGGGCAGGGGTGATCGCAGGGGTGATGATGAGTGCGCCGCTCAGCGTGCTCATCATGGCGAATCGAGTCCAACTACGCATCGATGATCAGCCCTGCCTGGTTGTGAGGAGCCGGGCGGTCAGGTCGGCGCCACCGAAATTGCGGGGGTCTGATCCGGTCGCCTTGGTCACCAGAAGACTGACGCCGAGCGCGGCGGGACGATCACCGGATTCGGATCCGATGTACTCCTCGATGTTGGCCGAAAGAGCGTCAACGGCGCGGTCAGTGGCGATCCCTGAGGTGCGGGTGGCGACCAAACCCAAGATCGCCAACGCCGTGGAGTTCCAGTCGGTGGCGCTGGGGTCGAAGGTGTTCGGGAGCGCGCCATTGTGTGTATTAAGCAGACGCGAGATCCACCGGGCGACTCCCGCCGCCGGGTCGACGACCCGGCCGTCTGCGCGGCATCGCACCTTCGCCACGGCGCGACGCTGGTTGGCTTCGCGTACCCAGAATGCACCGCTCAACCCGAGCAGAGACTGAGAGGAAGAGAAAGTGTCGGGATTGAGACCGGCCTGGTAGGGCATCCCGAATCGAACGTCGCTGTCGGTCCCGCAGGGTGACTGGGCGCGACGTAGGAAGTTCGTCGCGATACGCACGCTGCGCTTGTTCCCGCGTGGGCGGATCGCGTCGATGGCCGATAGGACCAGTCCGGTGGAACTGGTGTCGGGCGAGCCACCGGGCAGGTACGGCC
>JAGYOB010000039.1 GCA_018399515.1 Candidatus Nanopelagicales bacterium | reverse complement strand
GTGGCGATCCTGTCGGAGATGCGCGACACCATGGGCCTGCTGCTCAACTGGCAGGGATATGACATGAACAACTTCACCACCGAGCAGTTCGACGAGACGTTGTCGGTGCTCCAGGGCTATATCGACAGCGGTTTCATCCGTCAGGTTGCCGGCAATGACTATCTGGCCGCATTGGACAACGGCGATGTGATCGCCACGATCGGCTGGTCGGGTGATGTGCTCGCACTCGGTGGTGACTTCGACTTCGCGCTGCCAGATTCCGGCGGCATGATCTGGGCCGACAACATGCTCATCCCCGCACGTGCTCGCCACAAGGCCAATGCTGAGCGGTTGATGAACTTCTACTACCAGCCCGAGATCGCTGCACGAGTGGCCCAGTACGTGCAGTACGTGTGCCCGGTGGAGGGCACGAAGGAAGCGATGGCCCAGTTGGCACCGAAGCTGGTGGACGATCCGTGGATCTTCCCCACGCCGGAATTGCTGTCCGAATCCCAGGAGTTCATGACCATGTCACCGGAGGAGGGTGAGCAGCTCGAGCGGAGGTTCTTCACCACCGTAGGGTTGTGAGTGTGACTACTCCGATTTCCTCCTCCGGCACCTTCACCTTCGACGCGAACGGATCCGATCCGCTCACCGTGCATCGCCTCGGTTTCGGTGCGATGCGTATCACCGGCCCGGGCATCTGGGACGACCCCGCCGATCTTGATAACGCACGTGCGGTCTTGCGCAAGGCCGTCGATCTCGGCGTCGACCTGATCGACACCGCCGACTCCTATGGCCCGGAGGTCAGCGAACGTCTCATCCGCGAAGCGCTGCACCCCTATGACGGGGTCGTGATCGCGACCAAGGGCGGTCTCACCCGGCATGGGCCGGATCGGTGGCAGCCGGTCGGTCGCCCGGAATACCTGCGCCAGTGCGTGATGATGTCGCTGCGTCGCCTCGGAGTCGACCGTATCGACCTGTGGCAGCTGCACCGCATCGATCCGAAGGTGCCCGCCGATGAGCAGTTCGGTGTCATCGCCGAAATGGTCGACGAGGGGTTGATCCGCCATGTGGGACTGTCCGAGGTCAACGTCGATGACTTGAAGGCGGCGCAGAAGACACTCAATGTCGTCAGCGTGCAGAACCTGTATCACGCGGGGCTGCGCCAAAGTGAGGAACTGCTCGCGCACTGCACCGTGCACAACATCGGCTTCATCCCGTGGTTCCCGCTCGGCAACCGTGAACTCCTCGCTGAGGACGGCGTTGTCGCCGCACAGGCAAAGCGTCTGGGGGTGCTGCCCGCACAGGTGGCGCTGGCCTGGCTGCTGCAGCGTTCACCGGTGATGCTGCCCATCCCGGGCACCGGGTCGATTGCGCACCTGGAGGAGAACTGCACGGCCGCCGAGGTGACCCTCGACGCGGAGGCGGTCGCAGCCATCGATGCCATCGCATAGGGAAAACCCGACGTCCGACCTGCTCACGACCCCGCATCTCTGCTAGACACGTTTCATGCGCCGTCACATCATCGCTCTCCTGTCCGCACCCGCTCTCGTCCTCGGCCTCGCAGCACCCGCCATGGCCACCGGCCCGGTGATGCCCCCGGCGATTCCCGACACATCGGAGAATCGCTTCTTCTACGACCTGTGGTTTGGACCAACGAACCCAGGCTGGTCGCCGGAGGGCGAGATCGTCGCCGACTCGGGCTTCCGGCCGCTGGCCAACGGTCTGCCCTATGCGAACTACGGCGGCTCACTGACGAATCCTTCGCTGCCGCTGTTCTTCGGCACGCCGGGCAACGAGTTGGAGCCGATGGATTCGACCTGGATGCG
>JAGYOB010000038.1 GCA_018399515.1 Candidatus Nanopelagicales bacterium | reverse complement strand
TCGCCGTTGACCCGGATCGGCAGGTGCAGGTCGCTGAGCGCAGTTCCCCTACCGACGACTCCCGAGGGTCGCTTCGGATTCTTGAACCGCTTGAGTCCGGCCTCGGGCAGCGGGTTGATGCTGACGATCCGTCCGCCGCGCTTCTTGAGCTGCTCCAGCGCGCTGAGCATCCGCGGATGATTCGTGCCGGGGTTCTGGCCGACGATGACGACAAGATCGGCGTGGTCGCTGATGTCCTCCAGCGACACCGTGCCCTTGCCGATGCCGATGGTCTGGGTCAAGGCGATGCCACTGGATTCGTGACACATATTCGAGCAGTCCGGCAGGTTATTCGTGCCGAGTGTGCGAGCGAGCAGCTGATAGAGGAACGCAGCCTCGTTGCTCGTGCGGCCACTGGTGTAGAACACCGCATCGTCGGGATCGGCGAGTCCTCGCAGCTGCTGCGCGACGAGGTCGAACGCAGCCGACCACTCGATGGGGCGATAGTGGGTGTCACCGGGTGCTCGGTGCATCGGCTGCACCAGTCGACCCTGGGATTCCAGCCAGTGGCCGGTCTGGCGGCGCAGGTCGGCAATCGAATACTCCGCGAAGAATCGGGCATCGACCTTGCGGCGCGTGGCCTCCCAGGCCACCGCCTTCGCACCGTTCTCACAGAATTCCGCGTGTTGGCGATCCTTGGGATCTGGCCATGCGCAACTCGGGCAATCGAACCCATCGGCTTGATTCACCTGCGACAGGGCTCGCACGCCACGGACCGGGCCCATCTGCTCGATTGCGATCGCTGACGCCGCGAGCACACCGCGCGGTCCGGCAGCGACCTGCTCGGCGCGGCCGGGATCGACCCGCTTGCCTGCACGCCGCTGATCATCACGCGGGGATCCAGGGGATTCATCAGCCATCGACTCGATCGTAGGGGTAGAGCGCCTAGTCTGGGCGGGTGAGTTCGACCGATCGGCGTCGCATCGTGCCGGTCGTGGGTGATGAACGGCTCGATGCGCGAGGTGACCACATCGCCGTCGAGGAACCCCTGGAGATCCTCGTCGACGGGGTCCTCGCCTCCACCACGATGCGGACTCCGGGCAATGACGTCGATCTGGCCCTGGGCTGGTGCGTGTCCGAAGGGATCATCGCCGGGGTCGATGACCTGGCCACCGCGAAGTCCTGCTTCACCAAATCGCTGTCGCTGGAGGAACTCGTCGACGAGGACGATGCGGTCAAGCGCGTCGTGGAGGTATCGACCACCCATCGGCGGCCGGTGACCCCGCGATTGCACGACACCTCGAGTGCGTGCGGGATCTGTGGCAGCGACGTCATCGACGCGACCCTGGCGCTGCGACCGCACCGAGGTGATGGGGATGCCACGCGGTTCACACCATCGGTGATCAGCTCGATGCCCGAGGCGATGGGTCGTGCACAACGGCACTTCAACGCCAGCGGCGGCATGCACGCCGCGGCACTGTTCGATGCCGCCGGCACCGTGATCTGCGTTCGCGAGGATGTCGGGCGGCACAACGCCGTCGATAAGGTCATCGGCTGGGCGCTGCAGCAGCGAGGGCTGCCGCTGAACGGATTCGGTGTGCACGTCAGCGGCCGCGCTTCAGCCGAACTCGTGCACAAGGCGATCATCGCGGGTGTCCCACTGCTGGCGGCCGTTTCGGCGCCCACCACGTTGGCGATCGATCTCGCTCGCGAAGCAGACTTGACCCTGGTCGGTTTCGTTCGAGGTGACACCTTCAACATCTATTCCGGCGATCACCGCATCGCCGGTGCTACGGTCCACGGGAACGGAGGACGAACCCAGTGACCGACCATGATCACGCCGATATCGATCTCGTCGTGCATCCGGCTAACCGCATCGGTCGTCTCGACGGGTTCTTCCACTTCGTCATCGGCTATCTCGCCCCTACCCTGTACGCCCTGCGCGAGACGCAGGTGAACGGCTCGATCGGCGTCGAGGCAAGCGGACCCTTCGACCGATTCTGGAGCGAAGTCCGCCAGCACCGCATCGCGGTCGTCGATCCGCAGGCCGAGGTTATGCGCAGCGCAGCGGTGCACCTCAAACCGCGCGGCTTCGACGCTCCGACAGGGCACGCGCGCACACCGTGGATGGCTGTGCGCCGGAGTGTGTTGAACGCCTTCGAGATCGACACCACCGATGATCAGGAGTTGCAGGATGCGGCACCTCGGATCCTGGTGATCGACCGAGCACATGTGGCCGCCGAAGCCGGCGCGCAAGCGCGAGGGCGCGCCAGGCGATCGGTGCCGAACCTCGCCGAGATCATCGAAGGCTTACGAACCATCGGCCCTGTCGATGTGGTGACCTTCGAGGACCTGACTCTTCGCGAACAGATCCTGGCCACTCGCAACGCCGACATCATCGTCGCTCAACACGGCGCGGTGATGGCGAATCTGCTGTGGGCACGTCGACGCACCCACGTGATCGAGATCGTGACACCGGAGAAGGAGAAGATCTTCACGAGTTACTTCGAAGGACTCGGCGTTCCCGTCACGCAGATCTCCCAGGCGGACGTGCACGACCCCGTCGACGCGGATCTGGTCATCCACGCGGCCCAGAACCATCCCGGGGAGGTCCAGCCGCGCAATCGGCAGCGTTCCCGCAGCGAGAAGCAGCACATCCGCTGGTCAGCACGCGCCTGGAAACGCCACGAGAACAAGGCCGTGGACGAACACGACACACAGCGGTGGCTGCGCGCACTCGACCGCTGGCCCACCCCGACATTCGATGCCGCTGACGACCCCGTGTTCATCCTCTCGTCGATCTGGCGATCGGGAAGCACCCTGCTGCAGCGCCTGCTGATGTCCGACCCACAGTTGCTGATCTGGGGAGAGCCCTTCGCCCAGCGCGACCCGGTCCGCCAACTGTCGGACATGTACCTGCCCTTCGACGATCGCTACCCGACACCGGGGCACTTCATCTCCGAGCGGTTCGCCAGCGATGACTTCAGTCTGACCGACTCGTGGGTGGCGAACATGTACCCCTCGGTCGAGGACCTGCACCGCTCCCACCGCGCGCTCCTGGACACCCTGTTGGCGCAGCCCGCGCGCCGCCACGGGTTTTCGCGGTGGGGGTTGAAAGAGATCCGACTCGATGCCTACCACGGTGAATACCTGCAGCGGCTGTATCCGAACTGCCGGTTGGTGTTCTTGATCCGCAACCCGTATTCGGCGTTCAAGTCCTATATCGCGCGCGCCGGC
>JAGYOB010000037.1 GCA_018399515.1 Candidatus Nanopelagicales bacterium | reverse complement strand
GGGCACACGGACCTGAACCGTGCGCGTCTGCCTATTCCGCCACTCGCGCGCGCCGCAGAAGGCTAGCACGGAACAGTGGTGTCAAGGCCGGCCGCATAGTCTGGCCGGATGGCTCGCATCGGCACCTCCGACCTCGAGGTCTTTCCCCTCAATCTCGGCGGCAACGTCTTCGGCTGGACCGCGGACGAACCGACCTCCTTCGCGATCCTCGACGAGTTCGTTGAAGCCGGCGGAAACTTCATCGATACCGCCGACGGGTATTCCCGCTGGGTGCCCGGGCACGTGGGGGGTGAGTCCGAGAGCATCATGGGGCGCTGGATCAAGCGGCGCGGGCGACGTGATGACCTCGTCATCGCCACGAAAGTGGGGAAAAAGCCCGACCTGCTGGGGCTGGCCCCCGACACCATTCGCGAAGCCTGCGACGGCTCCCTCGCCCGCCTCAACATCGACTACATCGACCTGTATTACTGCCATGCCGATGACCCGGATGTGCCCCTGGAGGACACCCTGGGCGCGATGGCCGATCTCGTCGAGGCGGGCAAGGTCCGTCATATCGCCGCTTCCAACTACACCGTCGACCGATTGGCCGAGGCGCTCGCGATCAGCGATGCCCACGGGTGGCCGAGGTTCGTGGCCCTGCAACCGCACTACAACCTCGTGGTGCGCGATGAATTTGAAGGACCGCTTCAGTCACTGTGTGCCGAACAGGACATCTCATGCCTGCCGTATTACGCATTGGCCAGCGGATTCCTGACCGGAAAATATCGGAATCCCGAACATGTTGGCGGTGATCGCGCGGAGAAGGCGACGGCTTATGAACACGATCGCGGTGTGCGCGTCCTTGACGCGATGGAGATCGTCGCTGCGCGCCATGAGGTGACCCTCGCAGCGATCGCTATCGCCTGGTTGACTCACCAACCGACGGTTGCTGCACCGATCGCCAGCGCATCACGCACCGATCAACTCCCAGACCTTTTCAGGGGTGCGACGTTGAGTCTCACGGGTGAGGATCTCACCGTGCTCGATCAAGCGTCTCGACATGACGACCGATAGCGCCCTTCGGGGAATGTCAGATCGATAGGGCAGGATGGGTTCATGCCCGACCGCGAGTCTGATCCGAATGAGCGTTCCGGGCAATCACCCGACGACGCCAAGCAACCTCGGCCCCATGAGGCGCGCGATCGAGTCGCCACGATCGGTTGGATGCTCGTCTCGTTGCAGTTCCTCCTGCTGATCGCCCTTCTGGTTGTGCCGTGGCGGCGTTCCCTGGGCGACTTGTGGCCACCGGATTTCACGGCTGTCATCGGAGTGGCTTTCATCATCGGTGGGCTCGTGGTCAGCGGTTTGGCGTTCGTCCGGCTGGGCTCCGCCCTGACCCCGACCCCGGTTCCGGTCAGCGGAATGACGTTGCGCACCAACGGAATATACGCGTGGGTACGCCACCCGATCTACTCAGGAATGCTGCTCGCCGGACTAGGCTTCACGATCGCGGTGGGATCGGTGTGGCAGGTGTTCGTGTGGGTTCTGCTCGTGGTGTTCTTCGTGGGCAAGTCGATGTGGGAAGACCTGCTGTTGTCAGAGGTCCACGGCGTTACGTGGTACGAGTACGCCGATCGCACCGGTGGTTTGATCCCTATGCCGTGGCGGAAGAACTAGTTCGCATTCTGTGGAAACAGGCGCGGGCGCAGCCACAGCGACACGTACACCAGGCCGACCAACACCGGGACTTCGATCAACGGACCGACGACACCGGCAAGTGCCTCGCCACTGGTGACACCGAAGACTGAGATGGCCACAGCGATTGCGAGCTCGAAGTTATTGCCGGCGGCGGTGAAGGCCAGGGTCGTGGCTCGGGGATAGGCGAGGCCGATCGCTCTGCCGAACAGAAGCGACCCACCCCACATCAAGATGAAATACAAGAACAGTGGAACGGCGATCCGCAGGACATCCAAGGGTTGTGACGTGATCGTCTCGCCCTGGAGGGCGAAGAGGATCACGATGGTGAACAGCAGGCCGTACAGGGCGAACGGTCCGATGCGGGGGAGGAACGTGCCCTCGTACCATTCCCGCCCACGCCAGCGTTCCCCGAACGTGCGGGTGAGAAAACCGGCCAGAAGCGGAATGCCCAGGAAGATCGCCACGCTGATGGCGATGTCGGCGATGGAGATGCCCAGTTCGGTCTGTTCGAAACCCAACCAGTTGGGCAGCGCCTGCAGGTAGAACCAGCCCAGGGCGGCGAAGGCCACGATCTGGAAGACCGAGTTCAGCGCCACCAGGACGGCCCCCGCCTCACGATCACCGCAGGCGAGGTCGTTCCAGATGAGAACCATCGCGATGCAGCGCGCGAGACCCACGATGATCAAGCCGGTGCGATAGGCGGGCAGATCGGCGAGGAATATCCACGCCAGGGCGAACATCACCGCCGGGCCGACGATCCAGTTCAACAGCAGACTCGCCAGGAGCAGCCGGCGGTCCTTCACCACGGTGTCCAATTCGGTGTATCGGACCTTGGCCAAGACCGGATACATCATCAGGAGCAGACCCAGGGCGATCGGTAGCGACACCGAGCCGATGGACACCGCGTCGAGTGCACCCTGGAGTCCGGGAACGCCGCGCCCTAGTAGCAGCCCGACTGCCATGGCAGCCAGAATCCAGACGGGGAGGTAGCGGTCGAGGGTGGACAGGCGGGCTACGGCCGGATCGGCGGTGGTGCTCACGGGCGCCCACTATATCGATGAATATCGATGAATCAAGGGGGTGACCTGAGTCGTATCCCCAGCGCAGCCGGCACAGCGCATACGATCAGCGGGTGGGATTGCTCGATCGATTCGAAGACCGGCTCGACCGGCTCGTGAACGGGGCATTCGCGCGTGCGTTCAAGTCCGAGGTCCAGCCGGTCGAGATCGCCGCGGCCCTCCAGAAGGAGATGGACGATCGGGCGGCGGTGGTGTCTCGTGGACGCACCGTGGTGCCCAATGTGTTCACCGCCGAATTGTCCCCCACCGACGATGATCGCCTGAGCGTCTATCGCGAGGCGCTCGAAGGCGAGCTGGCCCAGTTGGTCACCGAGTACGCCAAGCAGCAGGATTACACCCTGCTCGGTCCGGTGGCGGTGACCCTCGATCGCGATGACGATCTCGAGACCGGGATCTTCCGGATCCACTCGGTCTCTCGCTCCGTGGCCACTGCCGGGTCGCCGCCACCGAATCCCGGCCAGGCCTCCCTGACGATCGGGGATACCCATTTCGCGCTCGTGCGCCCGGTGACTCGTGTCGGGCGAGGCCACGAAGCCGATGTGCGCATCGACGACCCCGGAGTTTCACGGTTGCACTGCGAGGTCGTCCTGGGCACGCCGACGGTGGTGCGCGACTTGGATTCCACGAACGGGCTGAGCGTCGATGGCACGCGAGTAACCCAGGCTGCACTGGTTGATGGCAGCACGGTGACGCTGGGCCAGACGACGATGGTGTTTCGGAGCGGCTGAGCGATGACCGAGTTCGGTCTGACCCTGCTGCGCCTGTCATTCCTGGCCGGACTCTGGCTGTTCGTCATCGTGACCGTGCTCATCCTGCGCCGCGACCTCGCCCAGCCGCGTGAGTCTCGTCCGGCGACCGCCGGCGCACCCCGGCGCACCCGCCCGGCGCGCGCGCCGAAAGCCGCCAAACCCGCCAAGATCCCTCGGTCGGCCGGTCCGTCACTCGCGGTGATCGAAGGTCCGCTGTCGGGAACGGTCATCCCGTTGGGCAGCAGCCAGATCACACTCGGGCGCGCCCCGGATTCCACCATCGTGATCGACGATGACTTCGCCTCCAGCCGGCATGCGCGCGTGTATCCCAGCGAAGGCGCGTGGATCGTGGAGGATCTCGGTTCCACGAACGGGACGTGGATCGATCGAACGCGTATCACCTCCCCGACCGCCCTGCCGCCCGGTGCCCCGCTGCGCATCGGACGCACGACCTTGCAGTTGACCACGTAGGACGCTGCCGATGACCCTCGCCCTGCGTTATGCCGCTCGCTCGGACGTCGGACTCGTGCGTTCAGGAAACGAAGATTCCGGATACGCAGGACCGAGACTGCTCGTCGTCGCCGACGGGATGGGCGGGCATGCCGCAGGTGAATTAGCCAGTGCCGCAGCGGTGGCTCGATTGGCCGAACTCGAGCAGTCCGATCCGTCACCCGATGGCGTGCTCTCCGGTTTGACCGATGCCATCGAGCAGGCGGGCACCAGCATCGGCCAGGTCGTGCAGGACAACCCCGACCTGGCCGGCATGGGCACGACCGTCACGGCCTTGTTCTGGCAGGGGGAACGAGTGGCCGTCGTGCACGTCGGCGACTCACGCGCATATCTCCTGCGGGATGGAGAACTCGGTCAGATCACCCACGATCACACCTATGTGCAGACCCTCGTCGACGCGGGGCGCATCAGCGCGGAGGAGGCGGCGCATCATCCGCGGCGGTCGTTGCTCATGCGCGCTATCGACGGCGTGCAGCCGGTCGAAGCCGACCTGTCGGTGCGCGAAGCGAGAGGTGGTGATCGGTATCTGCTGTGCAGTGACGGTCTGACCGGAGTGGTCAGCGACGAGGAACTCGCCGCTGTGCTGTCCGATGGCGAACCCACCGGTGTGGTGATCACACTCGTCGAACTGGCGTTGTCTCGAGGCGCACCGGACAACGTGACCGTTGTCGTGGCGGATGTGCTGCCCCGCGATTCAGCGGCCCACTCCGGTGATGAACCGGTCGTCGTCGGCGCTGCAGGTGAACCCCGCGTGCGATCCCGGTTGCCCCAGATCAGGTTTCCCGACGATGCACAGCCTGATCCCAACCGCCCTGAACCTCCACCACCGGTGAGCGGACCGCCGACATCGGAGATCCCGCTCATCGATGCGCAGATCGATGTCACCCCTGCGCAATCGGGACTATCACCGCGGACCAAGCGCATCGTGCGCATCGTCATTGGAGTCGTCGCCGTTCTCGCGGTGATCGCAGGCACGGTGACCGCACTGGGCGCAGTCTGGTGGAGTAACCAGTGGTACGTCGGTTCCGATGCGGGCCGCGTCACGATCTATCAGGGTGTCCCCGGATCGCTCGGGGGTCTACCACTGCAGCGAACGACAGAGGTCACCGAGACCCAGGTCGCCCAACTGCCGGTCTTCGACGCGGAACTGATCGAGCGGGGCATCGCCGCCGACAGTCTCGACGATGCTCGACGGATCGCTGACGAGATGGCGGCGCGCGCTGCTGAGTGCCAACGTCCTCGGCCCCCTGCTGGTTGCCCACCGGTGGAGATCGAACCGTGAAGCGCCCCACCCGCCGCAACTTCGAACTCCTCCTCCTCGTCATGGCGTGGGGGCTGGGTGTTCTGGGCACCGTTCAGGTCGGATGGGCGACCGGGGAAGGACTGCATCCGCGCCTGTGGATCACAGCCGCCGTCGTCGGCGTACTGGCCCTCATCGCGCACCTCATCGTGCGCTGGCGGGTGCCCTACGCGGATCCGCTCCTGCTACCCCTGGCGACGCTATTGACGATCCTGGGCCTGGTGATGATCTACCGCCTAGACGTAGCAGCAGCGCAGCGAGCCGAACGGGTAGGAGCGGTGCCACCGACACCCGATGTCTACAACCAGTTGACCTGGTACGCCGTCGGCGTCACGCTGTTCGTCCTCGTGCTCCTGGCGCTGCGCGACCATCGCATCCTGCAGCGCTACACGTACACCGCTGGCATGGTCGGCATCATCTTGCTGATCCTTCCGTTGGCACCGGTAATCGGCACGACCGTCAATGGTGCGACGCTGTGGGTGCGTGTCGGCGGTTTGACCTTCCAGCCTGCCGAACTCGCCAAGATCCTGCTGACGATCTTCTTCGCAGGATATCTCGTCGTCACCCGGGATTCCCTCGCGCTGGTGCGAACCCGTGTCCTCGGTATCGAATTCCCTCGACCGCGCGATCTCGGCCCGATACTGGTGGCGTGGCTGGTGTCGCTGGCCGTGCTCGTTTTCGAGCGCGATCTAGGAACCTCCCTGCTGTTCTTCGGCCTGTTCGTCTCGATGCTGTACATCGCGACCCAGCGCCGATCCTGGTTCGTCCTCGCCGGCGCACTCTTCGCGATCGGCGCTGTCTTCGCCTATCTGGCATTCGGCCACGTTCGGGTGCGGGTCCAGGTGTGGCTGGATCCCTTCGCCTATGCCGACACGGGCGGGTTCCAGATCGTGCAATCGCTGTATGGCCTTGCCAATGGTGGACTTCTGGGCACCGGACTCGGTGGGGGATACCCCAGCCTGGTTCCCTTCGCTAACACCGACTTCGTCGTTGCCGCGCTCGGTGAAGAACTGGGCCTGACCGGATTGATCGCGATCCTGCTGCTCTACGCCGTGCTCGTCGAACGTGGACTTCGCACCGCGGTGGCTGTTCGCGACCCCTTCGGTCAACTCCTTGCAGCCGGCCTGTCGATCACCCTGGCGATACAGGTCTTCGTCATCGTCGGTGGTGTGACTCGACTCATCCCTCTCACCGGGTTGACCACTCCGTTTCTGTCCTACGGTGGATCGTCCCTGGTCGCTAACTGGATCATCATTGCTCTGCTGCTGGTCATCTCTCATCGCGCCCGTCGCCCGCTGGAGGGGCAGACCGACGACGCCTCGATGCCGACCCAGGTGGTGTCGCGATGACGCGTTCGATACGCAGACTGTCTGTTGTCCTGACACTCCTGCTGCTCGCTTTGCTGGTCAACGTCACGATCATTCAGGTTTATCAGTCCGACGACTATCGGGCGCGAGCTGACAACCAGCGGGTGCTGCTCGAGGAATACGGCCGCGAACGTGGACCCATCCTGGTGGGTGCCGATCCGATTGCCCGATCACGGGAGACCGCAGGGACCCTGAGGTATCTGCGGGTGTATCCGGAAGGGGAGAAGTACGCGTCGGTGACCGGCTTCTATTCCATCGTCTACGGAGCCACAGGTCTGGAGCGCACCGAGAACGATGTGCTGTCGGGGTCATCGGACCTGTTCTTCGTCGATCGACTCCAGCAGTTGATCGCCGGACGGCAACCGCGCGGAGGTGCGGTCACGACAACGATCGATGCACGGGCGCAGAACGCCGCATGGCGCGGTCTGCAGGGCACCAGCGGTGCCGTACTGGCCATCGAACCTTCGACGGGACGGATCCTGGCTCAGGTGCAGGCTCCGTCCTTCGACCCCAATATTTTGTCGTCGCACGACCCAGCATCGATTCGGGACTACTACGAGTCCCTGCTCGACGATTCCGCGCAGCCGTTGATCAACCGCCCGATCGTGGCATTGAATCCGCCAGGATCTACGTTCAAGCTCGTGACCGCGGCGGCGGCGCTGTCATCCGGGCGGTTCTCGCCTGACTCGGTCCTGCCCGGACCCGCTGAATACGACCTGCCGCTGTCGACGCGCACCTTGCGCAACTGGACCGGTGAGGAGTGCGGCCCGGACGAACAGGTCACCTTGATCGAAGCCCTGGCGCAATCGTGCAACACCGCCTTCGCGTGGCTGGGTAACGAACTCGGAGCCGACGCGCTGCGCGAACAGTCCGAGGCATTCGGTTTCGATACCGCGTTCACCACCCCGCTGCGCGCATCAACCTCGCGCTTCCCCGATTCGCCAGATGCACCCCAGACCGCTTTGAGCGCCATCGGCCAGTTCGATGTGCGCGCGACCGCCATGCAGATGGCGATGGTGACAGCGGGAATCGGCAATAACGGCATCGTGATGGAGCCCTACCTTGTCCAAGAGATTCGCGGGCCCGACCTGGCGATCCTGCGAACGTCCACCCCGAAGGAATTCGAGCGTGCGATGACGCCGGAAGCTGCAGCCGATCTCGTCGAGATGATGGTTGCGGTCGTCGATCGGGGAACCGCCGGGGCGCTTCGCGGCATCACCACCCCCGATGGGCAGGCAGTCAGCGTCGGGGCGAAAACCGGCACAGCGCAAACGGGCAGAGATGGTGCCCCGGTGGCCTGGATCGTGGCCCTCGCTCCCGCCACCAACCCCCAGATCGCGGTCGCTGTCGCCGTCGAGGACGGTGGCGACAACGAGGTGAGTGGAAACGCGATCGCGGGCCCGATCGCCCGCGCGGTGATCGAGGCGGCACTCAGGTGAGCCGCACCGGCATACGGGGAACGACCTGCCAGACTGCTGCGTCTAGGAGCGGGAGGATTGTGTTGTGACTGAGGGTTCAGGCGCGGAGCGCACGCTCGGTGATCGCTACGAGCTGATCTCCATCATCGGCCGTGGCGGCATGGCCGAGGTGTGGGAGGGCCGTGACGTTCGCCTGGGGCGGCGCGTGGCGATCAAGATCCTGCGCCCCGACCTCGCCCGCGATCCAGCCTTCCAAGCACGATTCCGCCGCGAAGGCCAATCAGCCGCCGCCTTGAACCACCCCAATGTCGTCGCGGTGTATGACACCGGCGAGGACGTCCTCGGTGATCATGGCGAGACCACGATCGTGCCCTACATCGTCATGGAATACGTCGACGGAATGACACTGCGTCAACTGGTGTCATCGGATCGTCGACTCATGCCCGAGCGGTCGCTGGAGATCATCTCCGGCACGCTGGCCGCTCTCGACTATGCCCATCGTCACGGCATCGTGCATCGAGACATCAAGCCGGCCAACGTCATGCTGGCTCGCACCGGTGAAGTCAAGGTGATGGACTTCGGAATCGCCCGCGCGATCAACGAGGTCGGCCACACGATGACCTCAGCATCGACGGTCATGGGAACCGCGCAGTATCTGTCCCCGGAACAGGCACGCGGCGAGGTCGTCGATGCCCGCAGTGATCTGTATTCCGCCGGTGTGCTGCTCTATGAATTGCTCACCGGAAAACCACCCTTCACCGGAGACTCCCCGGTGTCAGTGGCCTATCAGCACGTCAGTGAGCAAGCGCTGCCGCCATCGCAGCTCGATCCGGAGATCTCACCGGCGATCGACGCCGTCGTGATGCGATCGCTGGCCAAGAGCCCCGATGACCGGTACCAAAGCGCCGCTGAGTTCCGCCTCGATGTCGATGCTGCAGCAGTCGGTGGCCCGGTGACCGCGGCAGTACCGGCGGTCGTCGCCACGCCGACGCAGGTTCTCGACGTCGTGGATCCCACCGAGGTCTACGCCATCGACACCGCCAAGCCGCGAGGCCGTAAAGCCCAGCGCGGAGCAGGGTTCTTCGTCGCACTCATCATCGGCATCCTCGCCGTCGTCGGGCTCACCGCGCTCGCGGCCGCACTCGTACTCGGTCGCACGACCGCAGCGAAAGTCTCGGTACCGGATCTGACCGGCTTGACCATCGTGCAGGCGGAGAACGTACTCGAGCGAGAAGGTCTCGTGCTGGGAGTGCAGACCCCCGAGGTATCCGAACTCCCGGTCGACACCGTGATCGCGCAACAGCCGATCCCCGGAGAGCAACTCGAGGAGGGTCAGGCGGTCAATGTCACGATCAGCGCGGGGGCGGAGAAAACGACCGTGCCGCCGTTGGTCGGCTTGACGTCGATCAGTGATGTCGAAACAGCGCTCGCTGATGCCAAATTGGTTCTCGGATCGGTGAACCCGGTGGATTCCGACCAGCCGGAAGGCTATGTCCTCGGCCAGAATCCCTCCGAAGGATCGTCGGTTGACGCCGGTACCTCGGTCAGCATCAATGTCTCCAGTGGTCGTGTGCAGGTGCCCAATACGGTGGGTGAAACCGAAGGCGCTGCGCGCGGAATCTTGTCCGGTGCCGGGTTCGAGGTCAGTGTGATCTACCAGGAATCTCAGACCGTGGCACCGGGAACGGTGCTGTCGCAGTCTCCCTCGGCAGGTACGACGGCGGTCAAGGGCACTCCGGTGACGTTGACGGTGGCGATCGCCGCGCCGACACCGACACCCGAACCCACGCCCACACCCACGCCAGAACCGACGCCTACACCAGAGCCCACACCCACACCGGAGCCGCCACCATCAGAGCCGGCAACTCCTTAACCGTTGAGGTTTCGGTTCTCATCCCGTGCGACGGTGGCGGGCGTACCAGGTCGCTCCGAGTGCGACAGCGCCAAGTGCCGCGCTGGCACCTGCAGCGGCGGCTGCCTGCTTATTCGAGATCCGTGATTTCATCGCGACCGGCTTCGCGAAATCCTGGATGGGCCAGTCCCGAGTCTCAGCGATTTCGCGCAATGCCGAGTCAGGATTGACTGCAGTCGGATAGCCGACTACTTCGAGCATCGGCAGGTCGGTGATCGAATCGGTGTATGCGAAGGATGCGGTGAGGTCGTATCCCCGCTCCACCGCGAGGTCGCGCATCGCCTGTGCCTTGCCGTCTGCGTAGGCGTAAAACAGGATCTCGCCGGTGTAGCAACCATCTTCGACGGCGAGCTGCGTGCCGACAGCGAGGTCGACTCCCAGCCGAGCACCGATCGGCTCCACGACCTCGGTGCCGGACGAGGAGATGATGATCACATCGCGGCCTGCAGCCTGATGCGATTCGATGAGTGCGATGGCCTCCTCGTAGACAACGGGGTCGATGATCTCATCGAGGGTCTCCGCGACGATCTCGCGAACCTTCGCCACGTCCCAACCGGTGACCAACTGGGACATGTACTGGCGCATCGCCTCCATCTGATCGTGATCGGCACCGGAGGCGAGGAACACGAATTGCGCATAGGCGCTGCGAATCACATCGCTGCGTCGGATCAGCCCACCCTTGTAGAACGGCTTGGTGAAAGCCAGCGCACTGGATGTTGCCAGGATCGTTTTGTCCAGGTCGAAGAATGCCGCAGCATGGGATCCGCCCACGTGGGCAAGGCTACTGTCCGGATGTTGTCCACAGGTTCGGTGGATGGGTCGACGTGGCGGGTACTGGGCGCGCACAGTTCGGGTATGGCGAACTCGATAGGTGAAACACCGGTCCTGTACACCGAGGATCCGTTGGTGGAGGAGTCGATCCTGCGGGTGGCCGCGGTGGCGGACGTCGATATCACCGTGCACCCGCGAGTCTCTGCGGCGCGGGGGGCGTGGAGCACCGCACCCCTGATTCTGCTGGGCCCGGATGCGGTGATCGATGCCCTCGCTCTCGACCTGCCGCGACGCCCCGGAGCGCTCATCGTTCGTCTTGACGACGTCGATGTGTGGCAGTCGGCGGTGAATCTGGGTGCCGAGGCAGTCATGACCCTGCCGACGCAGGATTCCGCGCTCATCTCTCGCCTCGTCGATCACGATCGAACCGCCGGCCAGACAGCGCCGATCGTCGCGGTCACCGGTGGGTGCGGAGGAGCCGGAGCCTCGCACCTCGCCGTCGCCGTCGCCCGATCCGCCGCCGTCAGGTTGCCGCGCGGGGTCTTGCTCATCGATGGCGACTCCCTCGGCGGTGGCCTCGAGCTGCTGGTCGAACTCGAGAACGCACCGGGGCTGCGCTGGCGTGATCTGGCCGCCACTTGCGGGCGGGTCCCTCCGGAAGCGCTGCGCGAGGCCGTGCCCCGCGTGGATGGTCTGCACGTTCTCAGCCACGACCGCCAGCCGACGGTGATCGATGAGCAAGCCTGGGAGGCGATCCTCGATGCGGGAGCGCGCGGTTGTGACCTGACGGTGGTGGATGCGTCGCGCGAGGGCGTCGATGTCGCCTGGGGTCGGGCGCGACTGGGAATCGTCGTGGTGCCGGCTGACCTACGTTCCATCGCGGCTGCCGCAGCCCGTGTCCCGATGCTGCGCCATCACATCCACGACCTCCGCATTGTGGTCCGGCAGCGCCGAGATAGTGATCTTGACAGTGCTGATGTCGCATCGGCTCTCGAACTGCCCATCCTCGGGGAGTATGCCGACGCGAAGCCGGTGTCGACCGAACGCATCGCTGAGGCCGTTCTGGTCTCCGCAGGTGTCGATCGCAGGCATGCTGATGATCGAGCGCGCCGGTCGCCTCGTCGATCGTCTCGGCGAACAGTACGGCGAGCGGCATGAGCACACCGGCGTTAGTCGAACGGGTGCGTCGTCGGCTCATCGACTCGATCGCTGATTCCGGTGATCCAAGTCCCGCCGTCGTCGCTCGGGCTCTTCGGGCCGAAGGTGTCGTGCTCGGCGATGAGGCGGTGCTGAGCCTGGTGGGAACGCTTCGCGATGAACTTGCCGGTGCCGGGCCCCTCGAACCGCTCCTGCGCGAAGAAGGGGTGACCGACGTGTTGGTCAACGATCCAGACCATGTCTGGGTGGACCGCGGCGCAGGACTGCAATCCAGCGGCATTCGCTTCGCCAGCACCGATTCAGTTCGACGCCTCGCCCAGCGATTGGCAGCTGCCGCCGGTCGGCGACTCGATGAATCATCCCCGTTTGTCGATGCTCAACTCCCCGACGGAACCCGGCTCCATGCGGTCATTCCGCCGATCGCGCGTGACTGCGCCGTGGTCTCCCTGCGCATTCCCCGACAGCGCTCATTCACCCTCGACGAACTAGTCGCGGCAGGATCCATCACGGCACGGGGTGCCCGGTGGCTGCGGGCGATCATCACAGCTCGGCTGGCGTTCTTGATCTCGGGAGGCACCGGAACCGGCAAGACCACCGTCCTGGGAACCCTTTTGGGACTGGTGGCGGCTGATGAGCGCGTCCTCATCGTGGAAGATTCGGCGGAACTGCGCCCGGATCATCCCCACACCGTGTGCCTGCAGGCGCGCCCGGCGAATGTCGAGGGGGCTGGTGCGGTGGTGCTTGCAGATCTGGTGCGACAGGCGCTGCGGATGCGTCCGGACCGGGTTGTCGTGGGTGAAGTGCGGGGGGCGGAGGTGATCGATCTGCTCGCGGCTTTGAACACCGGGCACGAAGGCGGGTGCGGGACCGTCCATGCCAACTCCGCCGGTCACGTCCCTGCACGTCTGGAAGCATTGGGATTGGCCGCAGGGTTGCCCCGCCCGGCCGTGCACTCCCTCGCCGGTGCAGGACTCGATGCACTGATCCACCTGCGGCGAGACACCAGCGGGCATCGCCGTCTCACCGGCATCCACGTTCTGCGCCTGGACCCATCAGGTTTCGTGCAAGCAGTACCCGCGATCGGTTTCGATCAGGATGGTCGATCGATCGAATACGCGGGGCTGGCCGACCTGGCAGCCCGTGTTCGTTCCGCTGGAATCGAACCACCGGGATGAGCGCTCTCATCGCCGCGGGACTTGCGGCGGCGGCGGTGACCGTAGCCCTGCCAGCTGATCCGTCTCGTCGCCTGCGGGTCATGATCGGAGTCGAACACGAGCCGGCGTCGGTATTCACGCGCATCGTGGCGAGGTGGCGGTCGCGTCTTCGGGGTTCGGCACCTCGTCGCCGACGTCGCGCTATCGAGGCATGCGCCGCACTGGCCAGCGAACTTCGCTCGGGTCAACCGATGCGTTCGGGTCTGCTGACCGCCCTCGACGGTGTCGCCCCTCACGCCGTCGCGGCTGCTCGATGGGGTGGCGATGTTGCTGAAGGACTTCGCCGCGACGCGGCTGCTGACCAGCTGCCGCTGTGGCGATCGGTCGCGGCCTGCTGGGAGGTCTCGGAAACCTCGGGGGCGGGGCTCGCCGTTGCCCTCGAGCGCCTCACCTCCGCAGCGCGATCTGCTGAGGAAGTGCGGGTGCAACTGCAGGCACACCTGTCGGCACCCCGGGCGACCGCGCGGATGCTCGCGCTGCTTCCGGCTATCGGGATTGTGCTGGGAGTCAGCCTGGGCGGGGATCCGCTCGGTTGGTTGCTGGGAACTCCGATCGGGCGATTGTGTCTTGCGGGCGGATTGATTCTCACCGGCCTCGGTCTGTGGTGGGTGAATCGCATCGCCGCGAGTGTGGAGCGTGCGCTGTGAACGCACTCGCTGTGATCTGCGTCGTTGCCGCAGTGCTGATCGCCCTACCGCGAGCACCGCGCCGGAGATTACGTGCGCTGTTCGCCGACAAGGAGGGTGACGAGGATCGTTCGCGACGGGGATTGTCCGATCCCCGAGTGGTGCGCATCATCAGCGCGGTGGGTGGTCTCGGTGTCGCACTGACGATCGGCGGACTGTGGGGGTGGGGATTCGGTGTGGCCATCGCTATCGGCGCCCCGATCATCCTGGGCCGGCTCGAATCACGCAGGGACCGGGAACGGCGCGAGGCGATGGAACGCCAGGGCGCCGATGCAGCCGACCTACTCGCGGCCTGCTTGGCCTCCGGTGCCCCGATCGCACCGTCAGCCGGTGCCGTCGCCCGCGCCCTGGGCGATCCGATCGCCGAGCCGCTGAACACTCTCGTCGCATCACTGTCCCTCGGCGCCGATCAGGTGGATGCCTGGCGTGCGATCGCCACCCAGCCGGGGATGGATGGTCTATCGCGCGCTGTGGCTCGGTCGCTGGAATCGGGTGCACCGCTAGCGCAGACCCTCCCGGGGATCGCCGATGATCTGCGCCGGGCGACGCGAGGTCAGGTGGAAGCTGCCGCGCGTGCGGCCGGTGTTCGTGCCGTCGCTCCGCTGGCCGCGTGTTTTCTGCCAGCATTCCTGCTCGTCGGCGTCGTCCCGATCGTGGCGAGCCTGGCTCTGCCGTATCTCACCGGCTAGGCCTCAGCCCGAGCGTCAGCGACGGATCGTGATGCGCTCGCTGCGAGCTGAGCCGTCCTCAGTAGCGAAGTACACGTAAATCTTCTTGCCGGTGCGGCGCTGATACCGGAACTCGCCGTCGCTGTTGACCAGCGGCCGTGATGTGCCCGGCCTGAATGATGTTTGGCCCCGCAACTTGTAGTAGGGCACTACCCGCTGGCCGATGAGATCGGTATTCACGCCGGTGACCCGGATGCCCTTCTTACCGCGCACCTTGGTCCGGGTGCCCTCGAGATTCCAATTCTGCGGAGCATCGGAGGAGATCGTGAAGGAGTCCGAGATGGTCTCCAGTCCACCACCGGATTCCAAGGATGTGGCAAGGAAAATCAAGCGGTATTCACCCGGCGCCGCGAGCAGACGCAGGTCACCGAAGTTGGCGACCCCGGTATCGGTGATGCCACTCGTCGAGCCGGAGAGGGTGCCTCCGGAGGGAATGGCTTCCACCTCGTGTGGCTCGGTGACGAGGTTCCCGTAGCTATCCTGAATCTCGATGGTGGGCTGTGGGTTCAGTGGTTGCCCACTCTGAGCTCCGCCAGGCTGGGTGGTGATCGCAATTTGCTGTGCCACCCCGGGCGTCATGAGGATCGGTGCAGTGGTCACCGGAAAGAGATCTGCCGAGGTGAAGGTCAAGGTGTAACTCTGACCGGCGACTCCCTCGAGGAAGAGCAGACCGAAGACGGCGACTCCGCCAAAGTCGGTCATCGAGACGGTTAACCCGCCGTCTCGGGACAGTTGACCCCCGGGGCCACTGTCATTGCCGATGGAGACGGTCACGAAAGAAGTCGCCGGAACCTGGTTGCCCTGGGCGTCGACGGCACCGACGATCAGGTCCGGGCTGAAAGCATCACCGCTGCGATGCTCACTGGGCGGTGGTGTGAGGATCCGCAGGGCGACGGGTGGACCTTCGTTGCTGCGAGCAACGCCGGGTACCCAGATGAGAGCTGCGAGAACCGCCAGGCTGAGAGCAACCAGGAATGAACGGATAGCGACCGTGTGCTTTACCATGCAGCACAGTCAAAATCACGTCGCGGACTGAGCGCAAATTCGCGCGGGAAAAAGGGGGAATACCCCCCGAATCAGGTGGGAACCGCTGTGATGCGGTGGGAGCCGTCGTGACCTGCGGTCACTCCTC
>JAGYOB010000036.1 GCA_018399515.1 Candidatus Nanopelagicales bacterium | reverse complement strand
GGAAGATGGCCCAGGACGCGATCGATTCCCTCGGCCTCGCAACATCTGCGTGCCGTACAGCGACCCTGCCGCTGGTGGGGGCCAACGTGAACCCAGAGGCTGCCGATCAACGCCTCGTCCGACGGTACGGCAGCGAAGCAGCGCGCATCGAGGAACTCGCGCGTGAGTCCGGGCTGCAGGATGTGATGACCGGCACTGACGGGGTCGTCGGTGCGGAAATCGCACACGCCATCCGACATGAAGGCGCTCTCACCGTCGACGACATCGTCCAGCGCCGAACACGACTGTCCGTGCAACCCGAACTCGCCGCTTCAGCACGCCCGGCGATCGCGGCCCTGGCACGGTCACTCGATCCGGACATCGTCGATTTCGACGTCGACCCATGAGCGCCCTGACACCCGAGCGTCGACGTCGCATCATCACCGACGCCATCGGTATCGGTGCAGCCACGGGCGCCTACGCGATCTCCTTCGGCGCGATCTCGGTGGCTGCCGGATTGAGTGTCTGGCAGACACAGGCCCTCAGCAGCCTCATGTTCACCGGAGCATCGCAGTTCGCGATGGTCGGCGTCTTGAGTGCGGGAGGTGGAGCGGTGACCGCCATCGCGATCGCCACACTCCTGGGCAGCCGCAACGCCCTGTATGCGCTGCACATGTCAACAGTGCTGCGTCCCCGCGGTTGGCGCAGGTTAGCGGCAGCGCAGTTGACCATCGACGAATCTACCGGGATGGCTATCGGGCATCAAGATGATCGTGCTTCATCGCGGTTGGCATTCTGGTCGACCGGAATCGCGGTGTTCGTGCTGTGGAACCTCGGCACCTTCATCGGGGCTCTGGGCGCGGATGTCCTCGGGGATCCTGCGCGATTCGGACTCGATGCAGCCATCCCGGCAGCCTTCCTAGCCCTGCTGTGGCCCCGACTCGTTTCCCGACTCACCAGAGTCGTCGCCGCTGTCGCAGGTGTAGCCGCCCTCATCCTGACGCCACTCCTGCCAGCAGGCATCCCGGTCTTGGTAGCGGGCGCCATCGCTGTCATGTTCGGCCTGCTTCTCACCAGGAACGCGGATGAGACAGGACCCACCCCGGCAGCACGTGATGATGGGGGGCCGACGCGATCATGATCTGGGCCACGGTGATCATCGGCTCGATTGCCGCCTACGCACTGAAATTCGCCGGCTATGTCGTCCCCGAACGGTTTCTCACCACACCGACCATGCGGCGGGTCACCCTGCTGATCCCGGTATCCCTACTGGCCGGACTTCTCGTTGTGCAGACATTCTCGTCGGATTCGTCCCTGGTCATCGATGCACGCGTGGTCGGTCTTGGCGCTGCCACAGTCAGTCTGGCGCTGCGAGCCCCACTCCTCGTTGCCGTCGTCTCAGCCGCTGCTTCGGCCGCCCTCGTGCGCTACCTGGGTTGGCTTCCATGACCTCAGGTCCCCGCAAACCCCTCTTCGGTTTCATCTTCGCACCGAAGCCGACAACTCCGGGAGCGGGTCAGGTGTCGTGGTTGCGGATCCCAGCCAGGGGCCCATGGCGCCTCACCGTGCTCATCCTGGCGACCTTGATACTCGCCTCGTTGTTAGGGACAGCGCTGCTCTCCCTTGCCGCAACGCGCACACCCCAGGGTGTGGTCATCGGAGCCTTCACTCTCCTCGCAATGGTCCCCATCGTGTTTCTCGTCGCCCGCGGTTGGGTGACCGGGACCTATGTCAATGACTCGGGTGTACGCGTAGTCCGACTCTGGCGCAGCGATTTCGTGCCCTGGTCGATCGTCACCGGGATCGACATCACCGCTACCCGCCGCGACCGCCACCTCGTGCTCGACACCCCAGAGGGAACGATCACCACCAGCATCGGCTCATTCACATGGGATACAGCATGGCGGGAGCAGGCCTGGCTGAGCAGTGTCGATCGGATGCGGGTCTGGCAACGCGAGTCCCGCGCTTAGGCGAGCGGACCTCCGGGCAGCCGAGCAAGTCGAATCGATTCACCCATCGCGTCGCGTGCACGACGACGATCCCGCGCCGCGTCATAGGCCAGCCCCAATCGATACCAACCCCGCCAATCCGTCTCATCGGCTTCAACCCGCTGGCGTTCAGCTTCAAACCACTCCTGGGCTGCCGACAGTTCGACTCGACCGGACGGGGTTCGCGGAAAGTCATCGACGGGCAGGTCACCATCTGCGGCCAGTGTCTGCCCCAACGTCTGCAGGCGCCGACCGAAGACGATCTCGCGCCACACCAGCCAAACTCCCAACATCGGGATAGCCAGCACCGCGATACCCAAACCGATTGTCACCAGGTCGCCGCTGCCAAGGAACGCCCCACCACGCAGAGCCGCTAGGACGATGTAGCCACCGATCGCCACCGCCATCACCGCGACCCAGATCCTGGGATTCATCACCTCATCGACTCCTCATCATGAATTCCTGGCACCTCATGTCCGATCGGGCGCTGCTGCCCGCACCATCCGATATCAGCATGCAGATGTCGACACCGCATCAGTCGAGGAAGGATTCCAAACCTAGGGTCAGACCAGGACGAGATCCCACCGCACGCGCTGCGAGAACAACTCCAGGCATGAACGATGCCCGATCCAGTGAGTCATGACGCAGCGTGAGGACCTCACCGGGATTGCCGAGCAGCACTTCTTCATGAGCGACAAGTCCACGCAGGCGCACCGAATGGACAGAGATGCCATCAACGATGGCTCCCCGCGCCCCGGTCAACTCATCACTGGTGGCGTCGGGCATGCCGGCACGCTGCGCCTC
>JAGYOB010000035.1 GCA_018399515.1 Candidatus Nanopelagicales bacterium | reverse complement strand
CTGTTCGTGGGGATGTTCCCCAACGTCATGGTGTCGTCCATCGATGCGGCCTACAACCTGACGGTGTACAACGCCTCAAGCCAGGAATACACGCTGACGATCATGACGTGGGTTGCGGTCATCATGACCCCGATCGTGCTGATCTATCAGGGTTGGACGTACTGGGTATTCCGCAAGCGGATCAGCACCTCGATGATTCCGCCGCAACCGGTCACCGGGCGCGCAGATGATCGCTACGCTGATTCCACGCGCAACTAGGGGGATCACTAGGGGGCGCGACATGGACGCGGGGTGGCATCCTCCGGGGGGACGGTGCCACCCCGCTTCGCATGACAGGATGAAAGTGTGAAGCCACTGGATCCACGATTGCTGCGGTATACCCGCAGCACCCGCGGGTTCGTGATCATCACCGTGCTGCTCGGTGTCGTGATGGCGGTCCTCGTCATCATCTCTGCGCGCCTCCTGTCCACCGCGATCGTCGAGGTCGCCCAGGGACGTGCCGATCTCGCGACATCGATTCCGGTGCTGGTCGGTCTGCTCGCCATCATCGGCGCACGAGCGGTGATCGCCTGGGCGAGTGAAACGATCGCCTACCGCACATCCGCCCGTGCGAAGGCCGAACTACGCGAGGCCGCCCTCGATCACATCCTGCGGCTGGGCCCCACAGGGCCGGCGAGTACCGATCCGGGGCGGGTTTCGACACTGCTGACCCGGGGTGTCGATGCCTTGGACGCGTATTACGCCCGCTATCTGCCGCAGTTGTTCCTCGCCATGATCGTGCCCATCGCCGTGATCGCGACCGTCATCGGTTTCGATCTGGTGAGCGCGCTCATCATCGCGATCACGCTGCCGATCATCGTCGTGTTCATGATTCTCATCGGGTTGTACACCCGAGCACGGGTGGATCGGCAGTGGCAGACGCTGTCGCGCCTGAGCGGGCACTTCCTCGACCTCATCGCAGGGTTGCCGACGCTGAAGGTGCTGGGCCGGGCGAAGAAGCAGGCGCAGGCGATCGGTGACATCGGTGATCGATATCGCAGCACCACGATGGGAGTGCTGCGCGTGTCGTTCCTCTCCTCGTTCGCCCTGGAACTGCTCGCCAGCCTGTCGGTCGCGCTGGTCGCGGTGACGATCGGTGTGCGACTGGTCGAGGGCGGGATCGCGTTCTCCACCGCTTTGTTCATCCTCATCCTCGCCCCCGAGGCGTATCTGCCGCTGCGCATGGTCGGCCAGCACTTCCATGCCGCCGCCGAAGGCCTCGGTGCCGCTGACGACGTGTTCACCATGCTCGAGCAGCCACTTCCGGCAACGGGTGATCGCACCGACATCCCGACCCGGCCGAGCCTGCTCGTCGAGGAATTGACCGTCACGTATCCCGGGCGCGAATCCCCGGCCCTGTACCCGACCACGGTCACCATCACTCCCGGTGAAGTGATCGCTGTGGTCGGTGCCAGCGGTGGCGGCAAGTCGACCCTGCTGCGGGTGCTGCTCGGTTTCGTCGCCCCGACCGATGGTCGGGTTCTCGTGCGCGGGGGGACCTCGGGTGATGCAGAGCGCACGGTCGATCTCACCGAGCTGTCCCCCGATCATTGGCGGACCCGGATCGGCTGGGTTCCCCAGGAACCCCATCTCATCTCGCCGGCAACCACAGGTGCCACGACGGTCGCCGACGCCGTGCGACTGGGGCGACCCGATGCCAGCATCGACGATGTGCGCACCGCGCTCGCCGCCGCGGGGGTCCTGGACGAGATCGAGTCGTTGCCCGACGGCGTGCGCACGGTCATCGGCGATGGGGGATCCGGCCTGTCCGCCGGTCAGACACGTCGCGTGGCATTGGCTCGCTCACTGATTCGTCCGGTGGAGTTGCTGCTGCTCGACGAACCAACAGCGGCACTCGATGGTGCGAGCGAAGCCGCGGTGATCACCGCGTTGCGTGCAGCCGCTCAATCGGGTGTTGCGGTGGTCGTGGTGGCCCACCGCCCTGCACTGATCGACATCGCCGATGTCGTCGTCCACGTGGGCGCACCTGAACTGCCCGAACGACTCTCACCCACTGAGCGTGAGCTGCTCGCTGCCGAAGCGCAGGCCGATCGCAGCGCACGCGGCACACTCACCGGGAGCGGCTGGTGAGCACTCCCACGATGCGGATGTGGTCGGCGATGCGCGCCGATCGTCGCCGCCTGCTGCTCGCCGGGTTCCTCGGCTTCCTCGCCTCGGCCAGTGCTGTCGCGCTGCTGGGAACCTCGGGTTGGTTGATCTCGTTCGCCGCCGAGATGCCCCCGGTGCTGGCGCTGGGCGTGGCCGCGGTGCTGGTGCGCACTTTCGCGCTCACCCGTTCGGTGTTCCGCTATGCCGAGCGCCTCGTCGGCCATGACGCAGCCTTCCGTGGATTGACACGTCTGCGCGAGGATGTCTATGCGCGACTGGAACGGCTCGCCCCGGTGGGCCTGGCCCGGTTCACCCGCGGTGATCTGCTGTCGCGTCTCGTTGCCGATGTCGATACTGCACTGGATCTGCCGCTGCGCGTGGTGCTGCCGTGGGCGCAGGCCGTTGCCGTGTCGGTCGGAACGGTTGCCTTCCTGCTGTGGCTCAACCCCGGTGCCGGTCTCGCCACGGCGATCGCTCTCACCCTCGGTCTGACGCTCGTGCCGTGGCTGGTCGCTCGACTGGCTGCGCGCGCGGAGGCTCGACTCGCACCGTTGCGCGGTGAGGTGTCGAGCACGGTGGTGGCCAGTCTCGCCGGCAGCGGTGAACTGCTCGCCTATGGTGCGACGGGTTCGGCGCTTTCGCGTATCCGTGCCGTCGACGATGAGTTGACGGCGGTGGCGCGACGGGAGTCGGCGAGCCTGGGTATCTCGGCTGGCCTGGGGATCGTGCTGCAGGGCGCAGCGGTCGTGGCCGCGCTGGCGCTGGCGATGCCCGCGGTCACCTCCGGCGAACTCGAACCGGTGTGGCTTGCGGTCGTCGCGCTCGTTCCACTGGCCGCCTATGACCTGCTGACCACCCTGCCGGCCTCAGCACTGGCCCTGCAGCGGGTGCGCGCATCGGCGGCCCGTGTCGTGGAGGTCATCGACTCCCCGCTGCCGGTCGCTGATCCGGTGGATCCGCTGGGGCCGCCGGTGGCTCCGTACGCGGTGGCAGTTCGCGACCTCAAGGCCCGCTGGTCGCCGGACAGTCCGCTGACCCTGCATGGCTTCGATCTCGCGGTCGCCCCCGGTGAGCGCATCGCGATCGTCGGCCCGAGCGGTGCGGGCAAGTCGACATTGGCCGCGGTGCTGCTGGGGTTCTTGTCCTATGACGGCAGTGTGATGCTGGGGGGTCGCGAGATCCGCGAGGTCGACGGCGATGACCTGCGCGCAAGCATCACCCTGCTGACGCAGGAGGCACATATTTTCGACACCACGATCGAGGCGAACCTGCGTCTGGGTGATGCACACGCTGACGAGGCGCAGATGCGCAGCGTGCTCGACCGTGTCGGGTTGAGCACGTGGCTCACCCAGCAGCCCGAAGGTCTGGCAACACAGGTGGGTTCTGGGGGAGTGGCGATGTCCGGCGGTGAACGCCAACGGTTGGCGTTGGCTCGTCTGCTGCTGGCGCGCCGGCCGGTCATGGTGTTCGACGAGCCCACCGAGCATCTGGATC
>JAGYOB010000034.1 GCA_018399515.1 Candidatus Nanopelagicales bacterium | reverse complement strand
TTTCCGATCCGGCGAATCCGAAGCCGGGTCGCCGCATCGATCTGGCCCGCTATGGCGGTGACATCAATTCGGTGGCCGCGCACGGCGACTATGTTGCAGCGGCTATCGAGGCGAAGACGAAGACCGATCGCGGCACCGTGGTGCTCATGGAGCGTCGTGGAACGCGGCTGGCGGTGATCGCTACAGAACGCGCCGGCGCACTGCCGGACATGCTGACCTTCGATTCGGCCGGTAAGCGTCTATGGGTTGCCAATGAGGGCGAGCCGAGTGGATACGGACCCGACGCGATCGATCCGGAGGGATCGATCACGATCATCAACGTCGCGCGCATGGCCACGAAGCGAGCCGGTGCCGCGAAACAGTTGACTTTTCGATCGTTCAATAGCCAAAAGGATGCACTGCAGCGTCAGGGCGTGCGAATCTTCGGTCCGGGCGCGACCGTCGCCCAGGACTTGGAGCCCGAATACATCACCATCGATCCGGTCAAGCGCCACATCGGCTGGGTGAGCCTGCAGGAGAACAACGCGCTGGCCACGATCAATCTGAAGAAGGGGCGAATCACCAAGATCATCCCGCTGGGGCTGAAAGACCACTCCATCGCTGGAAACGGTCTTGACGCCTCAGATCGGGATGGCAAGATCAACATCCGGAACTGGCCGGTCAAGGGCATGTATCAGCCCGATGCGATCGCCGCGTTCCAGGTGAAGGGTCGCACCTACATCGCCACCGCGAATGAGGGCGATGCCCGCGATTACGACGAGTTCTCTGAAGAGGTGCGGGTCAAGGATGACGAGTTCGTTCTCAACCCGGCGGTTTTCCCCGACGCCGCTGAACTCAAGCAGGATGAGAACCTCGGCCGATTGACGGTGACGACACAGGGTGCGAAGAAGACCGGTGACACCTTCGATGAGATCCTGTCTTTCGGTGCCCGATCGATGTCGATCTGGACCCCTAAGGGCAACCAGGTCTATGACTCCGGCGATGCCATCGAGGCGGTCACCGCCGCACGGATGCCCCGATGGTTCAACTCCACTAACGACGAGTCGTCATTCGATAACCGAAGCGACAACAAGGGACCTGAACCTGAGGGCGTTGCCGTCGGCACCATTGGTAAGCGCACTTACGCGTTCGTCGCTCTCGAGCGCATCGGCGGTCTGGCGATCTTCGATGTGACGAATCCGGCCAAGACACGTCTTACGCAGCTGCTGAACACCCGCGATTTCCTCGCGACACCAGCGGGACCGGATTCTGGCGCCGAGGCGGTGGCGTTCGTCCCAGCGAAGCAGTCACCGAATGGCAAGCCGATGGTCGTGGTGAGCAACGAGGTGTCAGCAACGATCACGCTGTGGCAGCCCGTTGATCCCGATGGTCCGGCTAGCCTGACCCTTCTGCACAACAATGACGGCGAATCAGCGTTGTTCGGCAAGAGCAACACCGTGGGCGATGTGGAACTCCCCGTCGGGACGATCAGTGCTTTCTCAACGGTGACGCAGCAGCAGGTCAGCCAGGCGCGCAACCTGGGCAATTCGGTCGTCAATGTCTACGCGGGGGACGCCTTCTTGGCGTCGGCAGAGTTGGCCTGCAGCCTTCCGCCGAATCCGGAAACGACTCCGGTGTACGACGCCATCGCGCAGCGGCTGATTCCTTATGACGCGCACATCCTGGGCAATCACGAGTTCGACTTCGGACCCGGATTCCTCGAACGATTCGCGACGACGTTCACAAACGGCACCAGCCCTAACCAGCCGTTCATCAGTGGCAATCTGGATTTCGGAACAGATCCCTCGTGGTCGTCGTATGTTGACGCGACCGGGGTCGTGACAACGGGCGCTGTCGCGGGCGGCAAGATCATCGGTCGCTCCGCAATCGTCAACGACATCGTCACCGGTGCCCGGTTTGGAATCGTGAGTGCGATATCACCCAAACTCCCCACTATTTCTTCACCAGCTCCCGTCACGATTACAACAGCCGATATCACGGAGACGGCCACACTTCTCCAGCGTCAGGTAGATCGAATGACCTCGCTGGGAGTGACCAAGGTCATTTTCGTCGGCCACCTCCAGGGCTTGGATGCCGATAGAGAGTTGGTGGGTCTCCTGAAGGATGTCGACGTCGCCGTCGCCGGCGGTGGCGATGACCTGCTGGCCAACTCGGCTGATCAGTTGCTTCCCGGTGACGGAGAGCCGGCCGGCCCGTATCCGAGCTATCAGACGGATGCCGCCGGGGTGGAGGTACCGATCGTGACAGCAGCTGGCAACTACAAGTATCTCGGTCGAGTCGATGTGCGCTTCAACTCACGTGGCGAACTAGCCCGGGTGGTTCAGGCTCGGTCGTACCCCCGCATGGTCCTGCCAGAAAGCGCGCAGGCCAGTGCCCTGGGCCTGACCCAGGCGGTGGCGGGTGACGAGCTGATCGAGGAGTCGATCGCTCCCGTCACCGACTGTCTGGAGGCGAACGACAATCCGATCGCCGCGTCGCAGGTGTCGTTGAACATCTCGCGTCAGGCCAACTCCGATCTCGGGTTCACCACCGGGGTTCGGACCGGTGAGACCAACGGTGGCGACTTCATCACCGATGGCTACCTCGCCTCGTATGACCGGTATGCGGTGCGGGCGGGTCTCGAGCCGCGGTCGCAGGACAACCTCGTTGCCGCGGTGCAAAACGGTGGCGGCGTGCGCCAGAATGCCGGCGATGTCCTGCCCGTCGGAGGTGCGCCAGGCTCGATTACGCGCAACAACACGCTGAACACGCTCGCATTCTTGACCAACGTCCTGTCGGTGATGACCGATCTGGACGCTGCTGCGATGAAGCAGGTGTTCGAGCGATCCTTCAGTGCACGGGATCTCGCGGATTGCACCGGTGGTGCAGCTGAAGGCCGGTTCCTACAGGTTTCCAATATTCGGGTGATCGCCGACTGTTCGAAGGCGGGTCAGGTCATCACCGAGGACGGCCAGATCACCACG
>JAGYOB010000033.1 GCA_018399515.1 Candidatus Nanopelagicales bacterium | reverse complement strand
CTGGCGGGCAAACCCCTTGACCGTCTCGACCAGGTTGGGCACCAGGTCCGCACGGCGCTGATACTGGTTCTCCACCTGGCCCCAGGCCGACTTCACCTGCTCGTCATAGGTGGGGATGTTGTTGACGCCGCAGCCCGTCATCAGCAACGCCATGATCAGCACAAGGGTAAATCGCCAGATGCGAGGGTCGGGAAGCGCGGTGTGTCTCGTCAGCATGAGGTCGTTCATCCCTGTGATTGCGATTCGTTGCTCTCCAAGGTACAGCTCAGGTTGAGGTGAAGGAAGCGATGCATGGAGACACTCTGTTCGGTAGCGAACAAGGAGTTGTCCCCGTTGATTCTGGCTTTCGTCAATCCGCCTGCGAGGAGCTGACATCGTGCTCGGCGGCATCTTCGGCACCTTCCTCGACCATCTCCTGGGCCTTCCGCTCCTCCTCCTCAGAGGCTCCCGGCTTCGCGTGGTCCTTGTTCGCGACGGCCAGGGTCGCGGTGACGGCGAAATGGTCGGAGCCGGGGACCCTTACCCGGTCGAGGCCGATCAGGTGGAAACCGTCCGAGACGAACAGGTGGTCGATCGGGTATCGCAAGAATGGCCGCTCCGCGGGGTAGGAGCTCAGCAGCCGTCGGCCACGGCGAGGGTCCTTCAGGTCGCTCAGGTCGGCGAAGAGCCGGGTGGTGTCGGACCATGCGACGTCATTGAAGTCGCCGGTGACGATCCAGCGATTGTCCGAGTCCTCTTGAACGTGGCGGGCAACGAGCATCAGCTCGGCATCGCGGACCCGGCTGTCCCGACGCTCGCTCGTCTCGTCGTTGTGGCTGATCTGGTCCTGCAGCCCTGGCGGGACGGGGTGGGTGCCGATGTAGCGCACCGGCCCGATATCCGGCACATCCAGGGTCACGAAGATCGATGGCCGACGATCCGAGATCAGATGTTTGATCTCCTGTTCCAGCAAAGGGAACCGCGACCAGAGCATGATGCCCAGCCCCTCGCCACGAACCTCCCCGACCCGATGCGCATAATGCTCATCCAGCGGCGCCATCCCCTCGGCCCAGGCGCGATCGACCTCGATCAGCAGCAGAAGGTCGGGATCCTCACGCTGGACCATTGCCAGTAACTCGTCGTAGTGGTCGTTGGTGTAGGTGACATTCGCCGTCAGGACTGTCAGAGCCGTCCGGTCCCCGCCGGATTGAGTCTCGGCGGTGGGGACCTCGGTCGGCCAGACAGGCGTGAACGGCAGGATATGCGACAGCTGCCATGCCCCCGTCGCGAGGATCACTGCCAACCACACGACATGCTCAGTGCGTGGCTGATTCCACCATGCGTGAACTGCCAGCAGCGCCAGTGGCACTATGATCGCCACACTCAACTGAAACCGCGGGAACTCCCACAACTGTATCCACCACTGACCGCTGGGAATCATCGGCAGCAAGCTTACTGCCAGCATCAGCAGTGCCAGCACTCGGATAGACCAGAGAAGAAGCGTTGCAGCCATGGCACCTCATCAATCAGGCGACACCGGCGACCGAAGCAGTCCCGGTCGCACCTGCTTCTACTGGCGCAGGCTTCCTTCCGATTCGAGTAGGCCCGTACCTGGTCCTACTGCTTGTCCTTGCCGTCTCGATGACCAGCGTGCCGCAGCTCCCGACACGCCGAAGCAAGCGCGTAATCACTATAAACCATCTTGTGTCGGGCAACAGGCGGCGGTCTCAATGGTCTCCTGTCGCGCCAGGCTCATCAGATACCGTGTTGCCATGCCCCCATTTCTACCGCCATCTCGCTGCTGACGCTATGGCTCCCGATCCCCGGATAATGAGTGACGGACCCGGCCAGTGGCGGATACCCGG
>JAGYOB010000032.1 GCA_018399515.1 Candidatus Nanopelagicales bacterium | reverse complement strand
TCGGCAGTTCATGACAGCCCGCGCCGACGAGATGCGCATCGGCGTGCGGGTGAGGCCACGGCCGGGGCCAGCACTCGATGCGCTGCTGACGCCTGATTCGAGTGACGCGGTCATCGCCGACGCGAGTTCGCAGCTCGTCGAAGATCCAGCGGCACGTCCCCAGGCGGCTGTGGACGGTTCACCGAATACGTCGTGGATCGCTGGAACGCAGGACCGGCGGCCGAGCTTGAACCTGGCGTGGGGTGAGTCGCGAACCGTACGCGGTGTGCGTCTGAGCGTCGATCCTCGGTTGGCGGTGGCAAGCCCGTTAACTGTCACCGTGAGTGTCAACGGGATCGATACGACATCGGTGCCTGACTTCATGGGCCGGGTCCGGGTGCCACCCCAGGAGGCGACGGGCCTCACCGTCCGGTTCGACAACACGTTGGGACTGCGCAGTCTCGATCCCATCACCGGTCGGTTCGAAAGTCGACCGATCGGGATCAGCGAGGTCGATGTGCTCGGGGCTCGTGATCTGGGGAAAGGGCCACTTCGGGGTGATCGCATATCCGTGCCGTGTGGTTCTGGCCCAACCGTCATCATCGATGGGCAGGTCGTGACGAGGACGTCGGTGACGATGTCGGTCGACGAAGCGCTCACCGACGCGGTGGTGACGGCGACGCCCTGCGATGCCCGGTCCGTTGCCCTGGAACCAGGCGCCCATCGACTCGAGGTCGCGGCGAACGCGGAGTTCTCGGTGGAATCGGTCGTCGTCGAACCGATCGACCGGGATCGCCCAACCGCGGTCGCCGGCGATGTCGAGGTCTCTCGCTGGGACCCAGCGGACCGGTTGGTCAGCATTTCCCGTGCGGATCAGACGCGGGTGCTGGAGTTGACCGAGAACGCCAATCCCGGGTGGGTGGCCACCGTCGACGGGTCGGCGCTGACAGCGATCCGGGTCGATGGCTGGCGCCAGGCTTGGGTCGTTCCGCCGGGGGTCGGTGGTGACGTGGTCGTGGCATTCGCCCCCAACGGTGTCTATCGGTTCGGCCTCGCTGTCGGAGCTCTCGCGGTGGTGGGGTTGGTGATGTCGCTCGCGGCACCGGTGCGCCGACGACATGGGCCTGCAGGACCACCGCGATCGCGTAGTCAAAGTCTCGTCCTCGCGGTCTTGGCCATCGGCGGGGCGACCGTGCTCGTGGGGCTACCGGGACTCGCCATCTCCGCGGCCGGGTTCGTCGGTTCCTGGTGGCTATCGGGCTGGTCTCGGCGGCGGGGCTGGCCCCAGTTGCGTTCCTGGTTGGTCTTCGGGTCGCTGGGAGCATCAGCGCTGGTGGCCGCCACCATCCCGTGGCCTGCTCGTGCGTTGGCAGGCGACGCGGTGTTGGCGGTGCTCGCCGCGCTTACGGTGCTGGGCTTGGCTGCGACAGCGGCACCGATCCGGAGCGGCTCCCCCAGCGGCGATGGGTGAGGCGTTGAATCGGACGCTCGATGAGAAACCAGGACAGCGAACCCGCTGCGATGCTGACGATGAGCGTGGCCGCCCAGATCGGCACGAACCAACCGCTGAATGTCGGCAGGTTGAACACCTCGATCATCAATCGAAGCAGCACCAGGTGCCACAGGAATATCCCATAGGAGATTCTGCCGAGGTAGACCATGACCGGGTGGCGGCAGAATCGAGCCCATGCTGACCCGTCATCCCATCGTCCGAGGAATCCTGGAAGCAGGAGGAACAGGGCGATGGCGGCGAAGCCGATGTGTTTGATCAGCGACTCCAGTGTCGTTGCTGGCGTGAGCGTCCATGGCCCGCCGAGTGGAGTAGCAAGGATCACGTAGAGGGCCGCTGCGATGATCAGGCAGGTGGGAGTGTCGTGCGCCAGCATCCGCACCCGCTCCATCCACGCCACGCGCCCGGGCAGGGATAGCCGAGCTGAGACGACAGCCGCTGCGATTCCGAGGGCGAACCAGTCGAGAAAGCCGGGCAACCAGAACGCCGCTTGCGGGGTGTCGAAGATTCCGATGGTCAGGTTGACGGTCTTGAAAGCCAACGAGATGACGATCATGACGGCGACGACACTCAATTGCCGGCGGGCGCTGCGGTCGGGATCCGCGCGGAAGCGGCGTCCTGCGATCCATGCGATGAAGGGAAGGGCGGCGTAGAAGGCGACCTCGACCGCCAGGCTCCATGTCTGGGTGAGGCCCTCCACCGTGTAACCGGGCAGGTAGATGTGCAGCATCGCCAGGTGTACCGCCCAGGTGTCTGGCGCGACCGGTTGGATCTCGGGAAGCAGGGCCAAGGTGACGATGACCATCAGCGCGTACGCCGGCAGGATGCGCCCGGCACGACGGATCGCGTAGCGACCAACACCCGGCCCGGGTCGATCGATCATCGCGGCCAGCGACCAGGGTCGGTACAGCAAGAAGCCCGACAGTAGGAAAAACAGGGTGACGGCGAAATCCATTCGGCCCAGCAGCGGGCCGATGACCGGAGTGGAGATCTCCGCGGTGGTGAAGGCGACGTGCGTTGTGAGGACCATCAAGGCAGCGATGGCTCGGTAGCCGTCGAGAAGCGGGAACACACCGTTCATCATGGCGGTTCACCTGATCTTTGCTCGTGGTTTCCGATAGCGTCCCCCCGACGGAGCCGCTGCTTTCCTCGAGAGGGACCGCGGCGCAGGCAGAAGGGTGTCACGATGAAGCGTGGGGTCGGGATCGTTCTGGTCGGCCTGGGGGTCTTCCTCTTGGTGTTTGCAGGATTGCTGCGTTTCACCGTCGTGCCGGCCGTCGCTGTGGCACCGCTGTCGCCGGGAGAAGACACCGGGGGTGTCACCCAGACCGACCAGAGCGGCATCGCGGCTGTGCTGTTCGATCCGGGAACCTTGACGGAGAGAAACGATGTGCCGTTGACCTCGACCCGATTCACCCGAGGGGATGTGCCGGCGAGTCAAACCAGTGAGGCTCTCGCTGAGAATCTGGCTATCTACGATTCCTTCCTGCGCACCGAGGACAACACGGGAACAGTCGTCTCGGCCACCACGCTGCGGGTGGCGTTCGATCGCGTGACCTCGGAACTGTCCAACTGCTGCGGGGCTAACTTCAACGGTCGCGAAATCGAATTCGCCGGAATCAACCCGTTGAAGTTCCCGATGTTCACCGAGCCCAAGGAGTACCTCTATTTCGATGCCACCCTCGAGGAGGCCGTGCCGATCTCCTATGTCGGGACGGAGGAAATCGAAGGGCTGAAGGTCTATCGCTTCGAACAGGGCATCGAGGCGCGCCAGATCGGCACCCTGGAGGTTCCCGGGGCACTCGTGGATTTTCCACTACCGACCTTCGTGGCTCCGGTTTTCTACACCAATGAGCGCACGCTGTGGGTCGAGCCGACAACGGGCGCGATCGTCAAGGGTGAGGAGCGTCAGGTACAGACCCTGCGCGGCCAGGATGGCAGTGACAAGGTGACCGTCATCGACGCGGTGATCACCACCACTGACAGCGAGGTGAGTGAGGGAGTCGAGACCGCCAAGTCCCTCTCCGGGCTGATCGCCTTACTGAACACCACGCTGCCCCTCATCGGTTTGGTTCTCGGGTTTGTGCTGCTGATCGTGGGTATCGCGTTGGTCGCGGTGCGTCCGAGGGTTCGCGGGTCCTGATTCCGCTGGAGGAGCGATCGGGGGATTCACTTCCGGTTTCGACCCGCGTTGACCCTCGTGGTGGGGGCCTCGTATCCTGAGCAGGCGCATCGGGTCCGCGCTGGTCTCAGACCGAGGGGTCCTGCGGCGTCTTGTGGCACGTCGTCTCGTGGTTCGCCGCGATGCACCGCGGCGCAAAGACATCGGCTCGACGCGTGACGACCGACACCACAAGCCACCGGAGTTTTCCACGTGACCTCCCTGACCACCCAGCCCGCCGCGACATCACCCCAGGTCGCTGTCAACGACATTGGCAGCGCTGATGACTTCCTTGCCGCCATCGATTCCACCATCAAGTACTTCGACGATGGAGACATCGTCGAAGGCGTGATCGTCAAGGTGGACCGTGACGAAGTCCTGCTCGACATCGGATACAAGACCGAAGGTGTGATCCCGTCCCGGGAGTTGTCGATCAAACACGATGTTGACCCGAATGAGGTCGTCAACGTCGGTGATCAGGTTGAGGCGCTGGTTCTGCAGAAGGAGGACAAGGAAGGTCGCCTGATCCTGTCCAAGAAGCGCGCTCAGTACGAACGCGCATGGGGCACGATCGAACAGATCAAGGAAGCCGACGGGGTCGTCGAAGGTGCTGTCATCGAGGTCGTCAAGGGCGGCTTGATCCTGGATATCGGGCTTCGCGGATTCCTGCCGGCCTCGCTGGTGGAAATGCGCCGCGTGCGCGATCTCCAGCCCTACGTCGGCAAGACCCTCGAGGCGAAGATCATCGAGCTGGACAAGAACCGCAATAACGTCGTGCTTTCCCGGCGTGCCTGGCTCGAACAGACCCAGAGCGAGGTTCGCCAGACCTTCCTCACCCAGTTGGGTAAGGGCCAGATCCGCAACGGTGTGGTGTCCAGCATCGTCAACTTCGGTGCGTTCGTCGATCTCGGCGGCGTCGACGGTCTTGTGCACGTGTCGGAACTGTCGTGGAAGCACATCGATCACCCGTCCGAGGTCGTTGAGGTTGGCCAGGAGGTCACTGTCGAGGTCCTCGATGTCGATATGGACCGCGAGCGGGTGTCCCTGTCATTGAAGGCCACCCAGGAGGACCCCTGGCAGCACTTCGCCCGCACCCACCAGATCGGACAGGTCACCCCGGGTCGGGTCACCAAACTTGTGCCGTTCGGTGCCTTCGTCCGGGTTGAAGAAGGCATCGAGGGCTTGGTCCACATCTCCGAACTGGCCGAGCGCCATGTGGAAATTCCCGAGCAGATCGTCCAGGTCGGCGATGAGATCTTCGTCAAGGTCATCGATATCGATCTGGAGCGCCGTCGTATCTCGCTGAGCCTGAAGCAGGCCAACGAGTCGGGAAGCAGCGATTCACCTGTCGAGGAGTTCGATCCCTACCTCTACGGTATGGCTCCGGCCTTCGACGACGGGGGCAACTACATCGGCCCGGAGGGCTTCGATCCCGAGACCGGTGAATGGAAGGCCGGTTTCGAGGATCAGCGCACCGAATGGGAGCGAGAGTACGCCGAAGCGCACGCCCGTTGGGAGGCCCATCGCAAGCAGGTCGATGATGCCCGCACGGCTGACCAGGCGGCCATGCTCGATTCGGGTCAGACACCCGCAAATTACTCTTCGGCCGAACCTGAGGCTGGCGATGGTGGGACTCTGGCCACCGATGAGGCGCTGCAGGCGTTGCGTGACAAGCTCACCGGAGACGCCTGATTCGCCCGATTACTGACCTGCAGCGGACGGTAGCGCCGTTCAAGGTCGTTGCCGACTACGAACCCGGTGGTGATCAGCCTCAGGCGATCGCGGAACTCGTGCATCGGGTCGAGGGCGGGGAACGCGATGTCGTGCTGCTCGGTGCCACCGGCACCGGTAAGAGCGCGACAGCAGCCTGGCTGATCGAGAAGCTGCAGCGTCCCACGCTGGTCATGGCGCCGAATAAGACACTCGCAGCTCAGTTGGCCCATGAGTTCGGCGAACTGCTGCCGAATAACGCCGTGGAGTACTTCGTCTCCTACTACGACTACTACCAACCTGAGGCCTACGTGCCC
>JAGYOB010000031.1 GCA_018399515.1 Candidatus Nanopelagicales bacterium | reverse complement strand
GAGAAGACGGCCGAGAAGACGGCCGAGAAGACGGCCGAGAAGACGGCCAAGAAGACAGCCGAGAAGGCGCCGGCCAAGAAAGCGGCCGCCAAGAAGACCACGGCGAAGAAGGCCACCGCCAAGAAGACGGCCGCGAAGAACGCCGCGAAGAACGCCGATGCCCCGGTGGTCGAGGCCCCCGCGGTGCCGGCCGTTCCACTGTTCCAGGCACCCGACCCGGTGGCGGCTCCCCGTAAGCGCGCTGCGCGCACGTCCTCGACGGGCCGCTCGACACCGGGCGAGGCCAGCGAGGAGACAACGACCACACCCGAGGCGTCAGCGGCATCGGACGACTCCGCGTCGTCATCGGATTCTGCAGAGGGTGAAACCAGCACGTCGCGTCGTCGGCGCCGTCGCGGTGGCCGGGGCCGTAGAGGTTCGGATTCCGCCGGTGACTCAGGCGCTGAATCCCCGACAGCCGCCGCGTCGGACGATCCCGGAGAGGAAGCCGACTCCGAGAGCCAGGCTCCCGAGGATTCTGAAGGTGGCACCTCATCGCGTCGCCGGCGTCGGCGCCGGCGACGTGGGCAGGATGCCGGCACTGAAGCCGATGATCCCGCGCACACGGTCGTGCGGGTGCGCGAACCGCGGTCCCGTGGCACCGATGTCACCAGCGTCAAGGGATCGACCCGATTGGAGGCCAAGAGGCAACGCCGACGGGATGGTCGCGAAGCGGGCCGCAGGCGAGCTCCGATCCTGACCGAGGCTGAGTTCCTCGCCCGCCGCGAAGCAGTCGAGCGGGTGATGGCCGTGCGGCAGCACGACGGTCGTGTCCAGATCGCGGTTCTCGAAGACGGTGTCCTCGTCGAGCACTACGTCGATCAGGGGACGTCATCCTCGATGGTCGGCAATGTCTATCTGGGTCGGGTGCAGAATGTGCTCCCCTCGATGGAGGCGGCTTTCGTCGATATCGGGCGGGGGCGCAACGGTGTGCTTTATGCCGGTGAGGTCAATTGGGATGCGGCCGGTTTGGAAGGCCAGCCCAAACGCATCGAATTGGCGTTGAAATCCGGTGATCCGATCTTGGTCCAGGTCACCAAAGACCCCGTCGGGCAGAAGGGGGCCAGGCTGACCAGCCAGGTCTCCCTACCGGGTCGGTTCCTGGTCATGGTCCCCGACGGATCGATGACGGGGATCAGCCGCAAGCTGCCCGATACCGAGCGATCACGGTTGAAGGCGATTCTCAAGCGGGTTGTTCCCGAAGGCGCCGGAGTCATCATCCGGACCGCGGCCGAGGGGGCCAGCGAGGAGGAGATCGCCCGGGATGTTCAACGGCTGCAGGCCCAGTGGGAGGACATCCAGGCCAAGGCGGCGGCAGCATCGCCGCCGAGTGTGGTCTCGGCCGAACCGGACCTCGCTATCAAGGTGATCCGGGACATCTTCAATGAGGACTTCACCAAGATGGTCGTGTCCGGGTCAGCGTTGCGGGCTGAGGTCGACGACTACATCACCGCGGTGGCTCCCGATCTAGGGGAACGCATCGAGTCCTGGACCGACACCGCGGATCTCTTCGGTGCGTTGCGCGTCGATGAGCAACTCACCAAAGCTCTCGACCGCAAGGTCTGGCTGCCCTCCGGTGGCTCCCTGGTGATCGACCGGACCGAAGCGATGACCGTCGTCGACGTCAACACGGGAAAGTTCACCGGGCAGGGCGGCAATCTCGAGGAAACCGTCACCAAGAACAACCTCGAGGCTGCCGAGGAGATCGTCCGCCAACTGAGATTACGTGACATCGGCGGAATCATCGTCGTCGATTTCATCGACATGGTCTTGGAGAGCAATCGCGACCTGGTTCTGCGTCGCCTCGTGGAATGTCTGGGCCGCGACCGCACCAAGCACCAGGTCGCCGAGGTGACGTCGCTGGGCCTGGTTCAGATGACGCGCAAACGCATCGGTCAAGGGCTCTTGGAAGCGTTCTCCACACCGTGCGAGGCCTGCGGGGGCCGTGGCCTCCATGTGTCCTTGCATCCGGCTTCGCATCCGGCTTCTTCGGGTGCCGGTAGCGGGTCGGGATCGGCGCCTGCGAAAGCGGGTCGTCGCAAGGGCAGGGGAGTGGACCCAGCCGATGTGATCGCCAAGGCGGTCGACGAGGAACCTGCTGAGGCGGTTCCCGAGGCCACCGCGTAGGGGGCCGAGGAACGGGGGTGAGGTACCGGGCTTGGGTCAGGGTCGGGTAGCCTAGCCCTTCGGCGCTGTCGCGCTGTATGACGTCACCGTCATGAATTGATCACTGAGTGGAGCAAGGAGCACCCCGTGTACGCCATCGTTCGCGCCGGAGGCCGGCAGGAGAAGGTCGCTGTCGGCGACGTCGTGGTCATGGATCGCGTCGATGCCCAGCCGGGTGCGACCGTGTCTCTGCCCGCTGTGCTCGTCGTCGACGAAGGCCAGGTCACATCCGCGAAGGAGGCCCTGGCGGGTGTCGCGGTCGATGCCGAGGTCATCGCTCATGAGCGGGGCCCCAAGATCCGCATCCTGCGGTACAAGAACAAGACCGGTTACCGTCGTCGGATGGGTCACCGTCAGGAACTCACCCGTGTGAAGGTCACCTCCATCAAGGCTGGGAAGTAACGTCATGGCGCACAAGAAGGGTGCATCCAGCACCAGGAACGGTCGCGATTCCAACTCGCAGCGGTTGGGTGTGAAGCGATTCGGCGGCCAACTCGTCGGCGCCGGTGAAATCATCGTGCGCCAGCGCGGCACGCACTTCCACCCCGGCTCCAACGTCGGACGGGGCGGGGATGACACCCTGTTCGCGCTCAGTGCCGGTCGAGTGGAATTCGGCACCGCCCGCGGACGTCGCGTCGTGCGCATCGTTCCCGAAGCCTGACCGCTCGCGGTCGGCTGCACCATCTCTCGACGACCGTGACCACCTTCGTCGATCGCGTCGTCATCCACGCCAGCGCAGGCGATGGCGGGAATGGTTGTGCCTCGGTCCATCGAGAGAAGTTCAAACCCCTGGGCGGTCCTGACGGGGGTAACGGTGGCCGCGGTGGCGATGTGATCGTCGTCGTCGACCCCAGCGTGACCACACTTCTTCCCCTGCATCATCGGCCCCACCAGCGCGCGTCTTCAGGCAAGCCCGGGCAGGGCTCGAATCGCCACGGTGCAGCGGGTGAGGACGTGGTGATCTCCGTGCCCGATGGCACCGTCGTGCGCGAGATCGGCAGCGATCCCGGTGACGAGGATGGCCCGGTTCTGGCCGATCTCGTCGGAGCCGGAACGACATTCGTGCTCGCGCGTGGTGGCCGAGGCGGCCTCGGTAACGCCGCCCTCGCCTCGCCGCGGCGCAAGGCACCCGGTTTCGCCCTCCTCGGAGAGCCCGGTGAGCACCGCGACGTGGTGCTCGAACTCAAGACGGTCGCCGACGTAGCCCTCGTCGGCTATCCCAGCGCCGGTAAATCCAGTCTCATCGCCGCGATGTCGGCGGCCCGCCCGAAGATCGCCGACTATCCCTTCACGACCCTGGTGCCCAATCTGGGGGTCGTGTCAGCGGGGGACACTGTGTTCACGGTGGCTGATGTGCCCGGGCTCATCCCCGGTGCCAGCGGAGGGCGAGGTCTGGGTCTGGAGTTCCTCCGCCACGTCGAGCGGTGCTCGGTGCTCGTCCATGTCGTCGACTGCGCGGCCTTGGAAATCGACCGTGAACCGCTGGCCGACCTCGATGTCATCGAGGCGGAACTGGCCGCGTACGGCGGTCTGGCCGACCGTCCGCGGCTCGTCGCGTTGAACAAGATCGACGTACCGGATGGTCGCGTAGTGGCAGATATGGTCGTCCCACTGCTTGCTGATCGGGGTATGCGGGCGATCCCCGTGTCGGCGATGAGTCGGGAAGGACTGCGGGAGTTGACTTTCGCCATGGCCGAACTCGTCGCTGACCACCGTCGGGCAGCTGAGCCGGTGGCGGCGACGCGCATCGTGATCAATCCCGCAGCGGTGGATGACTCGGGTTTCGATGTTCGCGCAGATGTCGATCCTGACACCGGTGAACCGTGTTTTCGGGTCACCGGCGAGCGCCCCGAGCGGTGGGTACGCCAAACCGATTTCAGCAACGACGAAGCAGTCGGCTACCTCGCAGACCGGCTGGCGCGACTCGGCGTGGAGCAAGCACTTCTCGCTGCCGGTGCACGGGCAGGAAGCATGGTCGTTGTCGGCCCCGGTAACGGCGCGGTCGTGTTCGATTGGGAGCCCACGATCGCGGCCGGGGCAGGTGGTGCCCACGGGCCGCGTGGCAGGGACGAACGATTGGCTGATTCGTGACCGTCGATGGCTCGCCACGGCAGGCGATCGCCACTGCTGAGCGACTCGTCATCAAGATCGGCTCCTCGTCACTGACCCAGTCCGGTGGCGGTCTGGATCCTGATCGGGTGGATGCGCTGGCTGGGATCATCGCCGAGCGCCGGGCTCGCGGATCGCAGGTCGTGGTGGTGTCCAGTGGGGCTATCGCCACCGGTTTCCCCCAGTTAGGACTGTCGCGGCGTCCGCGTGACCTCGCCACCCAGCAGGCCTCGGCCAGTGTGGGGCAGGGGCTCCTGCTCGCACGGTACACCGCCACCTTCGGTACCCACGGGTTCACGGTGGGCCAGATTCTGCTGACCGCGGATGACATGACCCGGCGGTCGCATTACCGCAATGCTCAGCAGACCCTGGAGACCCTGCTGGGGTTGGGTGTGGTGCCGATCGTGAACGAGAACGACACGGTGGCCACCGACGAGATCCGGGTGGGCGATAACGATCGCTTGGCGGCACTCGTGGCCCACCTGGTTCGTGCCCAGGGATTGGTGCTCCTCTCGGATGTTGATGG
>JAGYOB010000030.1 GCA_018399515.1 Candidatus Nanopelagicales bacterium | reverse complement strand
TAGGCCGCGGCCTGGGTGCGCCGCTCCATCCCCATCTTCGCCAGCAGGCTGGACACGTAGTTCTTCACCGTCTTCTCCGCCAGGTGCATCCGCTCACCGATCTGGCGGTTCGTCAATCCCTCACCGATGAGGTCGAGGATGCGCGACTCCTGATCGGTGAGTGAGTCCAGGCGCTCATCGTGCTGCTCACCCTTGCGCAATCGGTCCAGCACGCGTTGTGTCGCCACCGGGTCGAGCAGCGACCTGCCAGCCGCAACCTGGCGGATCGCATCGACCAGGTCATTGCCGCGGATGTCCTTGAGCACATAGCCCGATGCGCCGGCCATGATCGCGTCGAATAACGCCTCGTCATCGGCATAGGAGGTGAGCATCAGGCAGTGCACCTCGGGCATCGCATCGCGGATCTCGCGGCACACCTCGACCCCGCTGCCATCGGGCAGTCGCACGTCGAGCACCGCGACATTCGGGCGCACCGCCCGGATGCGTGCGATCGCCTCAGCAACACTGCCGGCCTCACCCACGACCTCGAGGTCGCCTTCCAAGTTGACCAGGTCGGCCAGGCCGCGCCGGACGATCTCGTGGTCGTCGAGCAGGAACACCCGGGTGGTCTCAACGGAGGGGTCGACAGCCATATCGGAAGTCTGCCCTATGTGCGCCGCTGGTCGGTGGAAGGATGGAGCCAGTGCCCGAGACCCGGGCCGCACCACATGACGAGAGGTCTCACGATGACCCACGATCCACTCAGCGGCTTCATGCCCAGCGACGAGCCGATTCAGCTGCTCGCCCCCGATGGCACCGCCACCGCACACCCGCTCGTTCCCCTCCCGGTCGACCCTGCGACCGATGCGCAGTTATTGCGCGCGATGTATCGCGACATGGTGCTGGCGCGGCGCGTCGACACCGAGGCCACCGCGTTGCAGCGCACCGGCGAACTCGGCCTGTGGTCGTCGTGCCTGGGCCAGGAGGCCGCACAGGTCGGCTCCGCCCACGCGATGCGCGCAAGTGACTTCGCGTTCCCGACCTATCGCGAATCCGCCGTCGCCTTCGCGCGCGGGGTCGATCCCGTTGGACTGCTGGGGCTGTATCGCGGCACCACGCACGGCGGTTGGGATCCGGCAGAACACGGGTTCGGCCTGTTCACCATCGTGCTGGGCAGCCAGGTACTGCACGCGGTGGGTTATGCGATGGGCATCCAGCGTGACGGCAGCGATGACGCGGTGATCGCCTACTACGGCGATGGTGCCGGCAGTGAGGGTGATGTGCACGAGGCGATGGTGTTCGCCACCGTCGAGGCCGCGCCCGTGGTGTTCTTCGTGCAGAACAACGGCTGGGCGATCTCCGAACCGATCGACCGCCAGACGCGGGTGCCGTTCGCGCAGCGCGCAGCCGGTTATGGCATGCCCGCGGTGCGCATCGACGGCAATGACGTTCTCGCAGCGCTCGCGGTCACCCGTTGGGCACTGGAGCGCGTGCGCTCCGGCAGCGGCCCGGTGTTCATCGAGGCGATCACCTATCGCATGGGTGCGCACACCACATCCGATGACCC
>JAGYOB010000029.1 GCA_018399515.1 Candidatus Nanopelagicales bacterium | reverse complement strand
GTTTGATTCCTTCGGCGGTGCGCTACCGGCCCCGACACAGTTCCTCGTCGATACCTCGAATCTGATGAAGGATCCACGGTTCTTCGTTCCGGCACTGGCGATCGTCGTGACCGCCGCGGTGCTGTACCGACGCAATTCGCGCAATCCTCGCTTGCGCGGTGTCATCGATCCACTGAAGTTCCGGTTACCCATCTTCGGCTCGCTCCTGCAGAAGGTGGCGATCGCCCGATTGACCCGCAATCTCGCCGCGCTCCTGCATGCCGGTGTGCCGATTCTGACCGCATTGGACATCGTGGCCGACACATCGGGCAACATCGTGATCTCCCGCGCGATGGAGGCGGTCAAGGACAGCGTGCGCCAGGGCACGGGAATCGCCAAACCTCTCGGCGAACAACCGGTATTCCCCGACATGGTGGTCCAGATGATCTCCGTCGGCGAGACCACCGGATCGCTGGACGAGATGCTCGATCGGATCGCGGATTTCTACGACCAGGAAGTCTCGGCGACCACCGAGCAGCTCACCGCCTTGATCGAACCCATCATGATCGTGATCCTCGGCGGCGTCGTGGGCGGAATGATCATCACGATGTACCTGCCAATCTTTAATATTTTCGAACTGATCCGGTGATTTCGGGGACTTCTTCGGTTCGTTGAGCCGATACCTCTGCCAGCGGGGTCGAGTGACCCCTCCCGGCAGTCCCGGGTTATCGAATACGGAGACGACCATGATGAACAAGGTCATCGAAGCCCGGGCCGCCCGTGCACGCGGCGAGTCTGGCTTCACCCTGATTGAACTGCTCGTGGTGGTTGCGGTTATCGGCATCCTCGCCGCCGTCGCCATCCCCCTGTTCGCGAGCCAGCGCAGCGCTGCTCGTGACGCGTCCGTGGAGTCGGATATCCGTAATATCGCGACGGTCATGGAGACGGTGTACACCTCCGACAGCGCGTACCCGGCCACCGCGACGGCTCTCACCGATGAGGGTGCGGCCGTCTCGGATGGCAACTCGGTCACGGTGACCGTGTCGGACAACGGGGCCACCTACACGATCCTCGGCTGCAACTCCGAGTCCGGGGACCCCTACCTCTACGACTCCGCTCAGAACGGCTTCATCGACGCCTCGGGTGAGGACTGCCCGACCGGCGGAGCCATCACCGTCGGTTAGTCGAACCCCGCGAGGCGGGAGCCACGACGTGAAGTGACGCACTAGACCAGGGAACCAGACCCCAGGTTTAGTGCGTCACATCGTTGTCCCGGACCAGCGGAGGAGGCGAGATGACCACTGCACCATTCCTAGGCCTTGATCGACACGTCGATGTGGCCCTGCGATTGACGACCTCGCCGGATAACGCCGCCGCGACCGCCCGGGCGCTGGGGGCGATCCTGGCCGAATTCCCCGGTGTCGCCGCCCGATTGGCCGGCGTGGGTCGTCGCAACGACGACATGGAGCTCACCCTCGTGGTCACCCTCGGCAGTGTCGAGCAGGTGGCCCAGTCCTCGTCTGATGCTCGCGATGCCCTGGCGGTCCTGCATCGCATCACGACCTCGTTATCGGCCTATGGGCCCTGCTTCACCACGATCCCCGAAGCGGATTCGCTGGAAGCCCGCACCGCACGCGAACTCCTCGAGCGCGATGCCAACTGGTTGACCAGGCAACAGGTGGCTGTGTCTGAGGTGGCATCGTGATGGCCGCGAGTGACATCGATCGCGATGGCAGTGAACTCATCGACAGCGAACTCATCGACAGCGAACTCATCGTCACGTCGAATAACCGAGTAGGTCGACGTATTCCCGATCTCGAGGTCGCCGGTGTCAGCGAGGCTGACATTTTCGCCCACGCCCCGGTGATGCGCTGCGATCGGGTCTACTGGTCGACCGACGAACCCATCGATCTCCACGAGCTTATGGTCGAGATTCCTGGATCATCGTGGACCCGGCAGTGGAGCGATGGGATCTACCGCATCTGGGTCCCTGCAGGTGAAGGCGCTGGGGCGCGCGAGATCGTGCGCGAATGGTGCCTAAGCCGTGGCGTCGAACCGTTCAACCTGCGCCAGGAGACGAATATCGCCTTCCGCGATCTCGATCTCGTTCCCGAGCACCTGCTCAGCGGATTGTTCGCCGCGTGCGTGAGTTGGCTCGAGCCGCACACGACGAGCATCCAGCGCCGACTCGTGGCGGAGCTGCCCGGAATCGACGAGGACGATGTTCCCGGGATGATGTATCTGTTCGTGCACGATCATGCCGATCGATTCGATTCGCAGCGGCTAGGTCGCAACGGGGCATTGAACTTCACGGCGTTCGTGCTCGCCAAGATGCGCACCTGGCCCCAGGATGCCGCCCGCAGTGCCTTCGGTCGCGTGTCGGTCAATGACAAAGTGGCGCTGCAGCGCGTCCACGATGAACTGTCCGCCGAACTGGGTCGACGGCCCACGGAATTCGAACGCGCCGAAGCCCTCGGCATGTCGGTGACCGACCTGCGTCAGCGCGAGCAGTCTGTCGCCGGCCTGCTCAACATGCGTTACGCCGATCCGATCCTGTCGGGCAGCGACACCGAAGCTCTCGATATCGCCGATGACGCTGATACTGCCGCGGCAGCCCTCGATTCGTCGATGCGTACTGCGCTCACCGCGGCGATCATGTCGGCGGTCTACGACCCTCACGATTCAAGTCGGCGTGCGGTCGATCCGCTGGGCCTGGCCGTGCTCTACCTGATGTTCTGGGAGGGCCTGGGTCGCACCGAGATCGCCCATCACCTGGGGATCTTGCCCAAGACCGTCACCTCGGCGATGAAGCGCACGATGCGAGACATCGATGCGGAGGTGCTGGCATGACCATGACCGTCGATGCAACCGAACTCGCGATCCCCTGGACCTACACCGATGAAGCCGGGATGGTGCAGTGGGCGTGGGTGACCGAGCACCTGGCCGCTCGCGTGGTGGCCGTCGTTGCCGCAGACGGTTCAGGTGATCGGGTGGTTCGCTACTACCACTGGGAACTCGCCGATCGGATGCGCCTCAATCAGGGCATGCCCCGACTTCTCGTCGAGGGCGACGCGGCGTCGTTCGACCAGGCCGAATCGATGGTGCGTGAGCATGTCGGCAAGTGCTACGACCCGCGATTGGGTTATCGGAGGTACGCCGGTGCGCACGCTTTCACCTTCGAGTTGTCCTCCGGTGAGCGCAAGGATGTTTCGGGCCTGATCGGTTCGGAGGTCACGATTACCGTGATCGCCTCCGATGGCAGCACCCATGCGTGGCGCGGGGATTTCGATGTGGCCGGTTATCGCTGGCGGCTGCGAACCGCTGAGCGGACCTTCGACATCACTCCCGAACATGTCGTGTCGATCACCGATCGTTCGCAGCATGCCGCTGAGGCCACGCGGATCACCCACCCTGATTCCTACAGTGGCGTGGGGCGCATCTATCGCGAGGACTTCCGCGCCGGTTGCACCGGGCGCCCGGGATTCATGCCGCAGACCGTCGATCATGCCGGAGCCCCTCGGTGTCCGTTGCACGAGGCGACCCTGCCCGACCACCTGCTGCACTGACCCCAACCCCGGAAAAAGGACTACACATGCGTCTGCCCCGACTGCGCAAGGGCGAACCCGGCCAGCACGGCGGTAACGCCGTTGTCGGTGAACTGCGTCGTCAGGCCAAGGCCGGTGCCACGGGTTCAGTCACGGTCGAATTGGCGCACGACACCGTGCGGATCTACGTGTTCGAGGGCGGTGTCTACGCCGCGAATTCGCAGCGCTTCTGGCCCGACATCACCCGCAGGCTCCATTCCTCGCGGCTCATCCCCGATCACGGACTCGCCCAGGACCCACGCGTTCTCGTCGACACCCTCGATCTGCCGGTCGAGCAACTTGCCAGCGCACACCAGGAGGTGATGCTGGCGGTCATCGGCGCCCTGGCGGAGCTGCCGGATTCGGCCATCACATCGCTGGCATTCACCGACGGTGATGTCACCGATACGCACTGCACGCTGCCGGTGGAGGTCGAGGCACTGCTCACGGTGCTCGATGCCCGGAGGGAACGCATGCAGCAGGACCTCGTGACACTGAATCAGCAATCACCGGCACTGCAGGTGAGCCTGGCCGCGACGGATGCGGACCAACCGATTGATGCGCCGGCAGAAGCAACTGTGCTGCTCGACCAGATCGGCCAGTCACGAGACCGATCGCACACGCTTGTGCCGCTCGACGCCGTCGCACAGCTGTGTGGTTTCACTCGCGCTGAAGCGATGCACCTCGTCGCGGTGTTGGCCGATCGCGAACTCGTCGAGGTGTCGACGATGACCGCACCGACGGCCGGCGATGAGCTCGCGCCGCTGCGTGTTCCCGAGGCGATCGCAGGGTGAATCCCGCAGTCTCGATCGTCATCATCGGATTCGCGGCCATCCTCGGGGCGATCATCGGATCGTTTCTCAACGTGGTGATCAGTCGCGTCCCCGAGGGCGAATCGGTCGTCCGACCCCGCTCCCGCTGCCCGGTTTGCCACACCGAGATCGGCCCGCGCGACAACATCCCCGTGGTGTCCTATCTCGTCCTGCGTGGGCGCTGTCGAACCTGTCGCACCCTGATTCCGCGCTCGTATCCGCTGGTCGAGATCGCCACCGCGGTGGTGTGGGCGATCGCCGCGCTGGTCATCCTCACCCAGCCGTCGATCGGTATCGCATACGCCGCCATGTCGTTGGTGATCGCCACAGCACTGATCGCCTTGACCGTGATCGACCTGCGCACCCATCGCTTGCCCAGAGTCATCGTGTTTCCGCTCTACGCCGTCGTTGTGGCGGGTCTGGGCATCGCTGCCGTGACCGGGGATGCCGGCGATGCATGGGGGGCGGTGTTGGGCGCGGCGATCTGGACTGTATTCCTCGGTGGCCTGTGGTGGGGCAGCCGCGGTAGAGGCATGGGCTTCGGTGACGTCACCCTCGCACCGGTGCTGGGCGCGAGCCTGGGCTGGCAGTCGATCTGGGTCAGCCTCGCCGGCCTGCTTGCCGCCTTCATCATCGGTGCCGTCGTCGCCGGGGCGCTGCTCATCTCCGGTCGTGCCTCGCGTCGATCCCGCATTCCTTTCGGTCCGTTCCTCGCCGCCGGGTGGGCGGTCGCCCTGCTGGTGGGTCAGTGGGCGTGGGATGTGTATTCGGCGGGACTGATGATCTGACGTTGTGCGATCGGGTATCCGAAGCGCGAACCGGTCCGATACCCCTGATGTAAGCGGTGAGAAACGCAGGAACCGGCGAGGAGGTGGAACGCACGATGCGCGCATGGATCGAGCAGCGCGAGGGATCATCGATCCTCGTTCGCTCCGGTGAAGCCCTGGTGACCGCCGTCACCCCCGTGACCCGCCACGACGTGGGTTTCTCCATTCCGGGGACAGAACCGCTGATCATCGCGCAGCTGTCGACCCCGTCCCTCCTCATGGCCGAGCTGCACTGCCTGCCCCACCGGCATCCGCGATCGATCCGGATCACGGTGCGCGCGATCGTCGGTGACGAGACCGATATCGCCGAGCGCGCCCGGGCAGCTGAAGGCAGCCAGATGCCGGTGTCGTGGATGATCGAATGGCATCGCCGGGCGGGCATCCCACCCCAGGTTCCGATCGAGCACCTGCACCTGCCAACGGACGCGACCGCGGTCCTCGTGGCGTTGAGCCAACCAGAAGCGTTGCTCACCGAGATCGACGAAGCCTCCCTGGAACTGTCGTGAAAGGCACGCCTTCTGTCTTCGGTCGCGTCGATGCCGACCGGGTGCTGACGAAGCCGACGGAGTTCGGTGACGATGCGACGGGCAGCGACTTCTTCGCCCAGGCGCTGCAGGCGTCTCACCACCAGGCCGCCGCCGTGCACTCCAGTGGTGTTGCTGCTTTCACCGGACTCGATGAAGTCGCCATCATCGGGGCAGCCGGGCCGGTGTCGTTCTCGGGTTCGTTGATCGATGACGTTGCCGCGCGCCGGGCGTTCATCCTCGGCGGTCCGGCCGGTGTGCGACGGGTGTCCAGGTAGCCCATCGCCGCTAGTCTGGGTGTCCAGATGAGGGGCTGGATGTGCTGGAGGATTCGACGATGGCGAATAGCGAGGCAGCACCGGATGCATCCGTGCCCGGTGTCATCGTGGTCGCCGACGATTCCCTGTATGCGCTGATCGCGGGCCTGGGTGTCCGCTGGCGGGTCCAGCCGCAGGCTCGATCCGTCGATCAAATGTGGCAGGGCTTGGCTTCGGGCAGCCTCGACACGTCCTCGCGGATCTTGGTTTTCGGTGATGCGCTGCCGGATCCGGCGGATGCGATCGCGCAGGCCATCGATCGGATGGTGCAGGCCGGTGCGCATGTGCTGGTCATCCAAACGCGACCCGACCTGTCCGGTGCGATCCAGGATGCGTTGCGATTCGATCGCGGTGAACCGGTGGGTGATTCCGCGGGGTCGTTCAGTGTTGTCCCGATCGACACGTTGCGCGCACAGGGCGCGGCGGCCTTGGTGACGCATCTGACCGGGGTGGTGCCACTCGCCGAGACCGATCCACACACGCCACCGCCACCGGTTGATGAAATCGATGAGTTGCGACCGGCGATGCCCGGTTTCGCTGATCCGCAGCCGGTGTCCGATGTGGCGTCTCCCAGCGGTGACTACCCCGAGCAGGCCTCAGCTGAGTTGCTCGCTCGACCACGCCTGCCCGGCCAGACCACGATCACGGTGACGTCAAGCAAGGGTGGTTCGGGTAAATCGACCGCATCGATTCTGCTGTCTGCGGCGATTGCCCGGGCGTCGGCGCAGGCGGGTCGCCCGCTGTCGGTGTGCCTGATCGATTTGGATACTCGTGATGGCCAGGTCGCGTCGATGATCGGGCAGTTCATGCCGACCGCACTCAATATCCGGGTGCAACCGATGTGGGATGAGGAGCGGATTCGCCGCAATCTGGTGACGGCTCCCGACCTGGGGATCGAAACCCTGCTGGCGCCGATCCGCCCGCGCACCGCACAGACTGTCGGCCCGGATTTCTATCGCACGATCGTGCGCAGTTTGCAGCGCATGTTCGATGTCGTGGTGATGGACACCAGCGTGCAGTATCTGGATCCACTCATCGCTGATGTTGCCCTCGTTGAGGCCGATGAGATTCTGTTCGTGACGAACTTGGCCGCGACGGCTGTTCAGGGCATGGCCCGTGCCCTTCGCGAGATCACCGCACCACTGGATGAGTCCGGTTTGGGTATTCCGCGGGAGAAGATCGGCATCATCGTGAACCAGTCGATTGCCAATGTCGGCATGGAACGCGAGCAGGTCCTGGCCGCCGGCCTGGGTGTTCCTGTCGTGGGTGTGATTCCGTTGGCGACGAAGGATGTGCTCGCGGCGACGAATCTGAATCGGATGCATGAGCTACTCGATCATCCGGTGATCGGCCCGGCCTATGCGGACCTGGCGATGGCGTGCCTGCCTGATCGGGGGCTTCAGACGTGGCCGGTGAGTGGCGCATGAGGGGACACCGCTGATGTCGGAACTGGCTGCTGTGACGTATGCGTCGATCGCGTTGACGCAGGACTTGCCTTTGGGCCGTATCGCGGAGGGTCGCGCTTCGGGTCATCTACCTCTGGCGCAGTTGCACACCCCGGAGTGGTTTGCTGCCGCGGCTGAGGAGCATGCATCACTGCTTGATATGGCACCGGAGTTGCAGGTGACCGATGATTCGCGCGGCACGTCGGGTGCACGGTTGGATCTGGTCGGCATCTATGGCATGGCGGAGGCGACTGATCCGGAATCGGTGCCTCCGGAGGAGAAGACTGCCGATAAGGCCGATGGTGCGCGCCTCGGTTTGCTGCGTGAACTGGAAGGCCTGGACGACTGACCCGTTGCGGGGCCCGAAAGGGGTGC
>JAGYOB010000028.1 GCA_018399515.1 Candidatus Nanopelagicales bacterium | reverse complement strand
GGTGTCTGGACGATCGACGCACCCAATGACCCGATGCTCCTTGGCCGGATGACCGCGCAGGTGCTCACACCACCGAACCTGACCGAGGACGTCATCGCCGTGGGTCAGTGGCACGCCCGAGAGGGACGCAAGATGCTCACCTCGACGGCATTGTTCTCCGTCGACGGCACGTTGCTGGCCCATTCCGAGCAGGTCTGGATCGCTGTCGCCGGACACCCGGGGGCGTAATGGCTGATCGACTCGCCCTCCCGATGTCGTTCGACGCGCAATACGGCGCCGGGCTCGACCGCACGCTGGTGCTCGGTGGTGGTGGCGTGTGGTTCGTCGCTTGGCAGACCGGATATCTGCGCACTCTCATGAAACTTGGGCTCGACCTCGGTGGTGCGCAACGCGTGGTCGGCACCTCGGCCGGTTCGGTGATGGCCAGTGTCGTTACCGGTCGGCGACTATCGACCTTCCATACCGCGATTTCCGGTTTGGCGAGGGCGCCACAGATCGTGGCTGCGCTCGCACCGGCGAGTTCGCTGACGCCATCGCAAGATCGCGCCCTGGAGATGTTTCGGGCCGCGACGAATGCGAAGCCGGAGACGGTCAAAGAGATCGGTTACGCCGCCCTCGCCGCCAATACGCCCAGTGCAACGGCACTCACCCGCAACATCACCGTGCTGCTCGCCATGCGCCGATGGCCCTCTGCGGCCTTGCAGATCACCTGCGTCGACACCTACACCGGGGAACGTTGCGTCGTGGATTCCGATGATGGTGTCCCTCTCGCGCGAGCAGTGGCAGCCAGCAGCGCGGTTCCGGGGCTCTTTCCGCCCCAACCGGTCGGTGATCGTCGCTGCATGGACGGTGGTGTCAGCGGTTCTGGAACCCACACCGACCTCGTCGCCGGCGCCCGTCGTGCGATTGTGATCTCCCTCACCGACGGGATGAACGTCGAAGACACGTGGGGAACGGTCGAACCCGGCGGGATCGCCCGGCAGTTCGAGGAACTCGCCGCATCGGGCACGCAGGTAGCACTTCGAGTCCCCGAGGGGCCGATCCCTGAAGATCTGATGAATCCGCGAGACATTCCCGATGCGCTCGCTCGCGGTACGGCGCAGGCGATCCGCGACCACCCTGAACTCGCGCGGATGTGGTCCTGACGGCACGATAGGCATATGCCCAACACCGACACCGATGTGCTCGTCGTCGGTGCCGGGCCCGCCGGATCTGCGGCTGCAGCATGGAGCGCACGATCTGGACTGGACACCATGCTCATCGATGCCGAGTCTTTCCCCCGGGACAAACCGTGCGGCGATGGGCTCACACCTCGGGCGATCGCCGAACTCGACAATCTGGGATTGACCGACTGGCTCGATGGGCGAGCCCGCAATCGCGGACTACGCGCAGCCGGGTTCGACCAACTGCTGTATCTGCCCTGGCCCGGTGGCAACCTGCCCGCGCATGGTGGTGCCGCACCCCGACTGGAACTCGACGCAGCGATTCGCGACGTCGCGTTGAAATCCGGTGCGAACCCTGTCGAGGGTGCACGCGTCGTCGACGTCGAGATGTCCGGTGACAGAGTGCGCGGCGTGGTCGTCAAGGATGCTCACGGTACGCGCACGATCACCTGCCAGCGGTTGATCGTCGCCGACGGCGCTCGATCCCAGGTCGGCAGGCTGCTCGGTCGCGAGTGGCATCGGGATACCGCCTACGGAGTTGCCGCTCGGGCCTATGTGAAATCCGGCCGCAGTGACGACGAGTGGATTTCGTCGCACCTGGAGTTGCGCGACGCCGATG
>JAGYOB010000027.1 GCA_018399515.1 Candidatus Nanopelagicales bacterium | reverse complement strand
ACTGATGGCCGCGCGGCCACATCGAAACGGGTGATCATCCCGCCGCGCAGCAAACCCCGTCGCTGAGCGCCCTCCTGGCACCGCCATCCTTTGGCGGAGCCGAGAGCAGGGATCCTCAATCACAGGTGCAGCAAATCCCTGCTCAGCCAGCGGTGAACTCCATGAAGGTGCAGCCGTTCAGGGTTGCCGATCCTGGAGGGTAGAAGTGTGAGCAGATTCGTTCGAAAACTCACGGTGGCCGCGGATGGAAGCTGATTTTGGGGTGCGGGGTTCCTGGATCTGACGTCGGTTTCGCCAGGTGTATCTACGAGATTTACAAGGGCCCAGGCTGGGTTTCGGTTAACCTCCCTCCGTGGGGGTTCGGAGGGATTCGACGAGTGGGCGGCGGCGCACTGGTCCCGACTGAATGGGCTTGCTCGGATCATCGCCGCTGATCCGCACCTGGCTGACGACGTCTTGCAGGACACCCTGGTCGACCTCTACAACCGGTGGGATCGGATCCAAGGCTTCACCAACCTCCTGGGATACGCCGCCCAGGTGATGGGATCCAAAACCGCCAACCGGCGTCGCACCACGTGGGCCAGAAAGGTTCGTGTCACCGACGACCTAGGGGGCCTCGGCCTCGCGAGCGCAGATGGCATCATGGCAGTGGATGACCATCTTGATGTCGTGGCAGCGCTGCAGAACCTCAATGCGCGTCAGCGAGAAATCATCGCGATGCGCTACCTGTTGGATATGCCCGTTGCTCACATCGCAGCGATGCTCGAGCGGCCCGTGGGTTCGATCACCTCAGATCTCGCGCGAGCGCGCAAGGCTCTACGCGGATTTCTCGCGGAAGGAGGTGAGCATCGGTGAGTGACGATGATTCGGGAATGTCTGGCACAGATCCTTTAGGTGACCGACTCCGAGCCTATGCCTACCATCCCGGTGCCCCGCCTTTCGACGCATTCGAAGTGAGACGTCGGGCCGCACGCCGGCGGCGGCGTTTGACCGTCGTAACACTTGCGGCTGCCCTTGCCATGGTGGTGTTGGCCGGTGGAGTGGTCGTCTGGGTTTTGCAGGGACGCGTGACGAGTTTGGAATACGCCGATCAGCAACCAAGTCCAGCCCCGTCGGTATCGACGGTGCCCTTCGCCCCCGAGCCCAAGCAGTTCGAGGGCCTGCCGACAGGCAGCACGGGATCGGTCCTCGACGGGTTACGGATCGATGATGTGGCGATATCCGTCGTCGACTGCCGGCAGGGTGAGCCGTGTCCGGACACCGCGACCATCACGGTGTCGAACACGTTGACCACGCAGTTCAGGGGCATCGTGTTCTTCACCGCCTACCGCAACGGTCAGCCCTCAGTGGGCAACGCAGCTTCGGTGAACCTCGAGCCGGGGGCAGCACCACGGTGTCGATCACCGTTCAGCCGGAGTTGTCGCGCAACATCCCACCCAGTGAAAGCGGCAAAATCTACACCTGGAACGTCGCCGTCGAACGCCAGTAGATCGGTCACTCACGGATGTGGCGATAGTAAATGACGTGCTCCAACTGGGTACTTAGGCACTTACTCACGCACGTTGACGGTCCTTGACCGATAGCCTGCAGCGTGTGAGTCGGCCCATCGAGGATTACGCCCTTATCGGAGACACGCACACCGTCGCCCTTGTTTCCCGCGATGGTGACATCGACTGGATGTGCGTTCCACGGTTCGATTCCGGTGCAGTGTTCGCAGCCCTGCTCGGTGACGATTCCCATGGCCGGTGGAGCCTGCGACCGGTCGACTATGTCGGCGAACCGCAACGCTCCTACGAAGGCGACACGCTGATCCTCGCTACCGAATACACCACACCGACGGGGCGGGCGCGGGTTCTCGACCTGATGCCGCACCGCAAGAACCACCCGACGCTGATCCGCCTGGTGGAATGCCTCGAGGGCGAGGTCACCATGCACACCTCGCTGCGGATGCGGTTCGACTACGGCTGGGTCGTGCCGTGGGTCACCGCGATCGACGGCGGGCTGCACGCGGTCGCCGGACCAGACGCGCTCGTGCTGCGCACACCCATCGAGTTGGATTCGCACAACCAGCACACCGAGGCCACCTTCACACTGCGATCGGGCGAGCGGGTGCCCTTCGTGCTCGCGTGGCACTCGGCCACCAGCCCGGTGCCCCGCGCCTTCGACGTCGATGATGCGATCGCCACAGCGATCACCCGGTGGGAGACCTGGAGTGCGCAGTGCACCTATGACGGCCCTTACCGCGAGCAGGTCGTGCGCTCGCTGCTGACGTTGAAAGCGCTGACGTATGAACCCTCCGGTGGGATCGTCGCCGCACCGACGACGTCACTTCCCGAAGAAATCGGTGGGGAACGCAACTGGGACTACCGCTACACCTGGCTGCGCGACGCATCGTTCACCCTCGACACGCTCGTGCAGACCGGGTTCCATTCCGAGGCCCGCGCATGGCGGGCGTGGCTGCTGCGCGCGATCGCGGGTGACCCGGCGCAGCTGCAAATCATGTATGGACTGACCGGCGAGCGGCGCTTACCCGAATACACCCTCGACTGGCTGCCCGGCTATGACGATTCACCACCGGTGCGCATCGGCAACGACGCCGCGGGCCAGATTCAACTCGATGTGTACGGCGAAGTACTCGATGCATTGAGCGTGTCTCACCACACCTATCTCGATGGCGATGATTCGACCTGGCCGCTGGAAATCGCGCTCGCCGATTGGATCGCGGACAACTGGCGGACGAAGGACAACGGCATCTGGGAGGTCCGCGGCGGAGCGCAGGACTTCACGTATTCGAAGGTGATGTCGTGGGTGGCCCTGGATCGTGCCGCCAAGCACGCCGAGAGCATGGGAGACACCGAGCGCGCTGTGCGGTGGCGACGGGTAGCCGATGAGGTGCATGCCGAAACGTGCGCAAAAGGATACGACGCGGACCTCGGTTCGTTCGTGCAGTCGTTCACCTCGCCCGTTCTCGACGCCAGCACCCTGCAGATCCCGCTCGTGGGTTTTCTGCCCGCTGATGATCCCCGGGTGGTGAGCATGGTCGAGACCATCGAGCGTGACCTGACCCGCGATGGATTCGTCCTGAGGTATCACGCCGCGACATCGGGGGATGGGCTCTCCGGTGATGAAGGTGCGTTCCTGCTGTGCTCGTTCTGGCTGGTCACCGCGTTGGCGATGAGTGGGCGTCGCGATGATGCCGTCGCGCTCTTCGAGCGACTCCTCGCCCTGTGCAATGACGTCGGTTTGCTGGCCGAGGAATACGACCCGCACGCCCAGCGGTTCCTGGGAAACTTCCCGCAGGCGTTCAGCCACGTCGGTTTGGTGCAAGCCGCGCTGGCGCTGAGCATCCACGCCTGAGCTGAGCACCCGCACCCCACTGCCAAGACGACGCTAACGTGCGCCTAGCTTGGAGAGCCGGTGCACGTTAGCGTCGTCTTGGCATTCACGGGAGGGATCGTGTCTAGTGGGAGGGGCGCTCGCCGACATCGGCGCCGGTGAGACTGCGCACCTCCAGCTCCGCCCACAGTTCCCTGTCGCCTTCCTT
>JAGYOB010000026.1 GCA_018399515.1 Candidatus Nanopelagicales bacterium | reverse complement strand
TGTACCTCACCGTCGGCATGGTGCTCGAAGAAGGGCTTCCCCTCGAGGAGTTGAATTCGATCGCAGCGACGATGGGTGCATCGGCACGCGCAGCGGGCGTCTCGATTGTGGCCGGTGACACCAAGGTCGTCGATTCCGGACACGGTGATGGGATCTACATCAATACTGCGGGCATCGGGGTCATCCCCGACGGGGTTGATCTGGGCCCACACCGGGTCCGACCCGATGATGTGGTGCTGGTGTCCGGGCCGATTGCGATGCATGGCATCGCGGTGATGAGCGTTCGTGACGGATTGGAGTTCGGATCCGACATCGTGACCGACAGCGCACCACTCAATGGACTCGTAGGCGAATTGCTGTCTGCGGGGATCGATGTTCACATGATGCGCGATCCCACACGTGGCGGAGTTGCTGCATCCTTGACCGAGATCGCGCGGTCAGCCGAGGTTGGCGTCGAGATCGTCGAGCGTGATGTCCCCGTTCCCGATGACGTGCGTGCCGCCTGCGGATTCCTCGGACTTGACCCGCTCTATGTCGCCAACGAAGGCAAACTCATCGCGTTCGTCGCCGCGCAGGATGCCGATCGCGCTCTGGAGATCATGCACGCCCATCCCCTGGGCGCAGGAGCCAAGCGCATCGGTCGAGCGGTCGCTGAGCACCCCTCGATCGTCGTGGCCAAGACGGGGATCGGTGGCACACGAGTGGTCGATCTACCCCTGGCTGAGCAACTGCCTCGAATCTGCTGATCAGTCCAAGCCGGCCAGATCGTCGGGCACATCGGCGGCATAGGCCTGCAGGACTTCCAGCGCCACGATGCGAGTGGCAGCCTGGTGCGTGGCGGCCAGCACGACCGGGGGTGCGACCCCTGCCTCGTGGGCCTGCAGCCAACGTGCGGCACACACACACCAGCGATCCCCTGGTTTCAATCCGGCGAACCGGTATTCCGGTCGTGGGGTGATCAGGTCATTGCCGACCTCGCGCTGCTGGGCCAAGAACTCCTCGCTGACCACCGCACACACGGTGTGCGAGCCGAGATCATCGGGACCGGTCGAGCAGCACCCATCGCGATAGAAGCCGGTCATTGGGTCGGTTCCGCATTCGACGATCGCCTCGCCGAACACATTGATCTCCGGTTCCCGCGTCACGAGATGAGGCTATCGGCCCAGCCGCCAACAACCGTCTCGACCTATCTGACCAGATAATCTAGTCTGTTGCTATGACGGAAATCGCCCTCTACGAAGCCAAGGCCCATCTGTCCGCACTCATCGATCAGGTGGCCACAACCGGCGCGGAGATCGTGATCACCCGTCACGGAAAGCCGGTAGCCAAGTTGTCAGCCGTGAACGACGATTCAGCGCTGGAATCTGCCCTGCGGCACCTGCTGGCCGCCCGCTCCCAGTCACAGCCCGGACCTGGGACACTGCGCGATCTCATCGACGAGGGTCGAGGGTGACCTGCGTCCTCGACGCATCCGCCACGTTGAGTTTCGTCCTCGCTGATGAATTCACCCCGGCTTCCGAACGCATCCTCGACCACGTGGTCAAACTCGGGGCAGTCGTCCCCGACATCTGGTCCTTCGAGATCACCAATGGGCTTCTCACCGCATTGCGTCGCGG
>JAGYOB010000025.1 GCA_018399515.1 Candidatus Nanopelagicales bacterium | reverse complement strand
CCCTCGGCCTCCAGCAGAGTCTTGACCTTGCTCGCAGCGTTGTCGGTGAGGACGATGCCATCTGTCGACGTCTCAACGGTCATGTGTCTCATTCCTCCTGGGTGCGCGGGACGATCCGAGCGTCGGGATGCTCGTTCTCGAATTATGCACCCCAGTGTGTCGTATTTCGAGCCCGGGCGCGCGGGCGGTGGATTTTCACGAGGCACCACCCGACCATTGACCGGCGATTCGGGCGGAAACGTCAGCCAACGACTGGTGGGCGGAGATCATCGATCGGGCCAACCCGCCGGGCTGCTCGGCCAGCGACCAGGCCTCGACAATGCCCAACGAGGCGAGTTCGCGGTCGCCCAGATCGACCCGCCCAGCAATCGCCACAACGGGGATTCCCCGGGCACTGGCCCGACCGGCCACCCCCGAGATCACCTTGCCTCGACGGGACTGCCAATCCAGGCGCCCCTCCCCGGTGATGACCAGATCGACACCCTCGAGGAGATCATCCAGACCCACCGACGCCGCCACGACATCGATCCCGGGAACAACCACGGCCCCCAGACACTGCAGCGCCCAGCCGATGCCACCGCCGGCCCCCGAGCCCAAGCGGCTGGCGAGGTCGGCGGTATCCAGGTCGCCGTGGACGTGACCGGCGAAGCGCTCGAGGACCCCATCGAGGTGCTCGAGGCTGTCGGGGGTCACCGACGCCGGGTCCGGGAACTTCTGGGCGGCGAATCCCCGAGCCGCTCCATCCCTACCGGTGAGCGGCACCTCCACATCGACCGCCGCAATCAGATCGAGACCCGCCCAAACCTGCAGCACCGACCCCACCTCAACCCAGGCCACCCTCGAGACCCCGGACGGACCACGGCGCAGATCGTCGGTGGCGGCGTCGCCCCTGTCGTCTCGGGCTCGAGCACCCAGGGCCGCGAGGAGGCCGGCCCCCGCGTCCACCGTGGCAGTCCCCCCGAGCCCGACCACGATCTGCTGCGCTCCAGCCACTCGCGCGTGTTCAAGTACCTGTCCTAGCCCGGCACTGCTCGCAACCCAGGGGTCCCGAGCATCACGGTCAACCAGATGCAGTCCGCACGACTGGGCTGACTCGACGTAAGCGGTCTGTTCGTGCATCACGATCATCGCGGGAACAGCGTCGCCCAGCGGACCGGTCACCGTCACCATCAGCGTCTGGGATCGCTCCCCCTTCGCGGCCAACCCCGCCTGGATCACGTCGAGGAATCCTGGTCCCCCATCGGACAGAGGCACGCTCATGACATCGCTATCTGCGACCGGGCTATCCCCGACCGCGCGACGCCACCCCGTTGCGATGGCCTCTGCCGCCTCCGCTGCTGTCAGCGTGCCCCCGAAGGAGTCCGGGGCGATCAGGATGCGCACACCGCGACCGTACCGCCCACCAGATCCCTGCTCCACGCAAGAATCGGGTCGCCATCAGCCGGTTGTCTTCCCCGATGGCGACCCGATTTTTTAGGTCAGCAGCGATCAGCGCGGTGGACGGCGTATGCGAGCAATCAGGACCGGTGCCACACTTAGCAGATGGCGCAGTCCTTCGTGGAACCAGAAAAGACGCCGCTGGCGCTGCTGCTGCTAGGCCAGGACGCCGACCCCGACAGCGAACGCGGAGTCGAGTGCCCCGGTGACCTACCCCCCGCCAGCGACCCCGATCTCGTTGCTCGCGCCGCCGCCGCGAAAGCGGCTCTGGGCGATCGGGTCTTCATCCTCGGCCACCACTACCAGCGCGATGAGGTCATCCAGTTCGCCGATGTGACCGGCGATTCGTTCAAGTTGTCCCAGCAGGCGGCCGCCCGGCCCGAGGCGCAGTTCGTGGTGTTCGCCGGCGTGCACTTCATGGCCGAGAGCGCCGACATCCTCACCGCAGATCACCAGACGGTCATCCTGCCCGATCTCGCAGCAGGCTGCTCCATGGCCGACATGGCCGCGATGCACCAGGTCGACGAGGCGTGGCAGACCCTCACCCGGTGGGGCCTGGCGGAATCCACCGTCCCCATCACGTACATGAACTCCTCCGCCGACATCAAGGCATTCACCGGTCGCAATGGCGGCTCGATCTGCACCTCGAGCAACGCAAAAAGATCGCTGGAGTGGTCTTTCGAGCGGGGCGAGCGTGTGCTGTTCCTGCCCGATCAGCACCTGGGGCGCAACACTGCGGTGCGCGATTTGGGGATGTCTCTCGAAGACTGTGTGGTGTGGGATCCGCATAAGCCAGACGGCGGGATGACCGAGGAGCAGGCACGATCAGCGCGCATGCTCCTGTGGAAGGGGCACTGTTCGGTACACGGAAAGTTCACCGCCGAGTCCGTCGACGACGTGCGCGAACGGATGCCGGGGATCACCGTGCTCGTGCACCCCGAGTGCCGCCACGAGGTCATCAACAAGGCAGATCTCGTCGGCTCGACCGAGTTCATCATCTCCACCATCGATGCTGCTCCGCCGGGCTCGGCTTTCGCGGTCGGCACCGAATTGAATCTCGTGCGCCGCCTAGCGTTGCGCCATCCCGACAAGACGGTGGTATTCCTCGACAAAGCGGTGTGCTTCTGCGCGACGATGAACCGCATCGATCTGCCCCACCTGGTGTGGTCGCTGGAGAGCCTGGTCGAGGATCGGGTCGTCAACCAGATCAGCGTCGACCCCGATACCGCGCACTGGGCACGCGTCGCTCTCGACCGGATGCTCGCGCTTCCGGGAGTCGCATCCGCTCCTACCGACTGACTACCGGCCGATACATCAATCCGACAGCGTCGGGGCGCCCCACACCGGGAACCACCGGCTGAGATCGGCCTCCCACGGCAGTTCACCGGTCAACAGATCGCGCACTTTCAACTCGGTGATGTTGTCTCGTCGTTCATCGCCACCGGCTTCAGGGACGAAGGGGTAGAACGTTCCGCGCTTATATAGGTAAACCAGCGCCAACGTGATGCCCTCCGGATCGCGGAACGGCACGATCGAGCACAGCAACTGGGGTGCGAAGCCGTGATCGGTGAGTGTGCTGTTCACCGCGTGCAGGTCTGTGACGATGGCTGATACATCGGGCTCCGGCTCGGACACGATCAGCCAGGTGTACCCGAAGGAATCGGTGGTCAATCGAACAGGAGGTCCACCGTCGGCGTTGAGCAATTCGGTGATCTCAGCCTCGACATCGGCCATAGCCCGGCCTTCCACGGATCGGAAGGCAACAGCACCCTGACCGGTCGACACGAAATCCATGCTTACCTGCAGCGTGATCGCGGCAGCAGGCACCGCGAAGAGCGCATCAAGATTGGGGCGGACTGGTTTGCGTCGCCCGAGCAGACCGTCGAGGAACCCCACAGCAACGCCCTAGCGCTCGCCGAGTTCGGCGGAGATCTTCGCCAACTGCTCCAGGCGCTTTTCCAGCGATGGATGCGTGGACATCAAGGACTCCAGACCCATCCCCCCACGTCCGCGTGAGAACGCCGGCACGAGCGCGAAGGAACTCACCGGTTCCATCCGCCGGAGGTCCTGGGTGGGGATCGCAGCCATGTCACCGCTGATCTTCTGCAGTGCTCGCGCCAGCGCAGACGGACGACCGGTCACATAGGCCGCCCCGCGATCTGCGCCGAGTTCTCGGTATCGCGACAGCGCACGGATGAGGACATAGGACACCGCGTACACCAGAATGCTGACCACCATCACCGCGAAGAACACCATCACGGTGTTCTGATCGCGCCGATCGCGCATCATCGAACCCCACATCGCGGAGCGAACGAGGAAGCCAGCCAGGATGGCGGTGAAGGACGCGATGGACATCACCAGGACATCGCGGTGGGCGACATGGGATAACTCGTGTGCCACGACTCCTTCTAATTCGTCGCGGTCAAGGCGGCGCAGAAGACCGGTGGTCACCACAACGACCGAGCGTTTCGGTGTCCGCCCGGTGGCGAAGGCATTGGGCACATCGGTGTCCGCGATGGCGATCCGCGGCTTTTCCATATCGGCCATCGCGCACAACCGATCGACCAGGGCATGCAATTGCGGAGCCTGCTCAGGCGAAACAGCGTGGGCACGCATCGCACTCAGTGCGAGTGAGTCCGAAAACCACCACTGCCCGAACAGCAGGGCCCCCATGATGACGAGAACGAAGATCGCACTGATGCCGAGGGCGAGCAGGACACCGCCCAGGACGACGTACAGCAGCCCGAGTCCGAACATCGTCGCGAACATGCGGGCCGTCAGGCCTCTATCGATACCGAACCGGGTACGGGCCATCGTGAGTGGTCGTCAACTCCCTCGCTCATCGGATCTCGGTTTCGCTGTGGACCCATCACTCAATCGTGCAGCGTTGCGCTCAACCCTTGTCGGATTCGATCGCGGGCTTCTCGGGCTCAGAACCGATCTCTGCACGCAACGCCGCCAGATCGTCGTCCACCTGAGACGTACTGGCCATGCGCTCCAGTTCCAACGTCAAGTTGTCCTTGCTGGTGCCGGACACGTCATCCAAAGCCCCCGATGCCACCAGTTCGTCGATCGCTCCAGCCCGGGCCTGCATCTGCGCCGTCTTGTCCTCGGCACGTTGGACGGCAAGCCCAACGTCGCCCAATTCATCGGAGATCCCGGTGACGGCTTCGCTGACCTTGGTCTGCGCTTCGGCAGCGGTGTAGGTGGCCTTGATCGTCTCTTTGCGGGTCCGGAAAGCATCGACGCGCGCCTGGAGCTGCTGGGAGGCTTGAACGAGTTTCTCCTCCTGGTCTTGCAACTGGGCCAACTGCTCGGTCAGGTCGGCCACCTGCTGCTGAAGGCCGCTCTTGCGGGTGAGCGCTTCGCGCGCGAGATCCTCGCGGCCGGCGCCTAGGGCCGCCTTCGCCTGGGTCTGCAACTTATCGGCCTGCTTGGCGAGATTGGTGATCTGCAACTCGATGCGCTTGCGACTGGTGGCCACATCTGCCACCCCTCGACGCACCTTCTGCAGGAGTTCCAATTGCTTCTCGTAGGAGTAATCCAGCGTCTCGCGGGGATCCTCCGCCTTATCCAAGGCCTTGCTCGCCTTGGCCTTGAAGATCATGGTGAAGCGCTGCCACAAGCCCATCGATGCCTCCTGAACTGGCCGACCTGCCCCGTCGCTGCGGGGGCATTAGCTTCCAGACTATGCGCTGGCACCCCTCGCGCGCTCCCCGACGCCGATCGAAGCGGTAGGAGCACGTGAGCGCTACCCTTAGGTCATCATGTTCTCCCGTCGCCAACGCCCTGACGCCGCGGACTCCGTCACCGCCGATGCTCTTGACGACACCTCCCAGGGAAAGGGTCGACCGACCCCTACCCGCAAGGAGGCCGAGCAGGCGCGCAAAGAGGCCCTGCGGTCGGCCGGTGACCCCCGAGCAGCCCGCAAAGCCGCTCGCAACCGGGAACGCCAGGCCAAGATGGAAAATAGGGCGGCACTGATGGCCGGCGACGAAAGCCGGATGCCAGGGCGCGACCGAGGTCCGGTCCGGAGTTTCACGCGCGACTTCGTCGATTCACGATTCACGGTCGCGGAGTACTTCATCTTCATCGCCCTCACCGTCTTGGTTCTGGGCTTCATCCCCAACCAGGTCGTGCAGTCGATCGTGTCCCTCGCCTGGTTCGTCCTGATCGCGATCATCTTGGTCGATTCGACCATTCTCGTCCTTCGGCTCAAGGCCCAACTCAAGGAGCGGTTCCCCGACAAAGCCGAGCGCAAAGGGGCGGTGTTCTACGCGATCATGCGGACCCTGCAGTTGCGTCGACTCCGTCTACCGCCACCGAAGGTCAAGCGAGGCGGCTCGCCTACTGGCTCGAAGGGGCCGTCGGGATTCCGCGGACCATCCCGTCGCAAGGGGAGTTGATCGCATCGTGCAGCATCGCCGCCTAGGCGCCAGCGGCCTTCGGGTCAGCGAGATCATTCTCGGCAACTGGATCACCCACGGATCGCAGATCGATGATCAGACCGCCATCGACTGCGTTCATGCGGCTCTCGACGCCGGCATCACCACCTTCGACACCGCAGACGTGTATGCCGCGACCGCCGCCGAATCGGTCCTCGGTGGAGCGCTTCGTGATCAGCGCCGCGAGGCCTTGGAGATCGCGACCAAGGTGTACTGGCCCACCGGTCCCGGGCCCAACGACCGCGGCCTGTCACGCAAACACATCCGCGAATCGCTGCATGCGTCCCTGCGCCGTCTGGGTACCGATTACGTCGACCTGTACCAAGCCCATAGGTTCGATCATGAGACCCCACTCGAGGAAACGCTGCACGCCTTCAACGACCTGGTGCGCGAAGGAAAGGTCCTCTACCTCGGCGTCTCGGAATGGCGCGCGGAGGAGATCGATGCCGCCATGCAGATCATCGAACGCGACAACCTGGCACCACTCGTGTCGAATCAGCCGCAGTATTCGATGCTCTGGCGGGTCATCGAGGCCGAGGTCGTACCGATGAGCCAACGCCACGGCATCGGCCAGATCGTGTGGTCCCCGATCGCCCAGGGTGTTCTCAGCGGCAAGTATCTGCCCGGCCAGCAGGTCCCTGCCGGCAGCCGTGCCAGCGGCGGAGAGGGCGCCGGATTCATCAGCCGTTTCCTGGACGAGCCGATCCTCGAGGCCGTGCAACGCCTGCGACCCATCGCACAGGACTCAGGCCTGACGATGTCGCAGTTGGCCATCGCATGGGTTCTGGCTCAACAGGGAATCTCGGCCGCCATCATCGGTGCTTCGGTCCCCGAGCAGGTCGCTGAGAACGTCGCAGCTTCCGGCGTCACCGTCACTCCCGACACACTCGCTGCGATTGATTCGGCACTGGCCGATGTGGTCGTTCGCGACCCCGCGCTGACGCAATCGCCCAACCCACGACCCTGACCACACCCGAGAAAACCCCACCCAGCGTCTGGGTTAATCGTCTTAGTTACCTCAATGGTCGATAACTCGCTGAGTTATCGACCATTGAGGTAACTAGGACGATTGGTTGTCGGGATGGAGGCTCATCGGGCCGTACACCAACCGATCGCCCTCGTACAGGCTCACAGCATCGACACCGGATTCCAGCAACACGCGCCAGGACTCCCCGAACCATGCCTCGGCGTCGGCCTGGGATGGAAACCCCGAGGTGACCGCGTCAGCGGGCAGCGCCTCGACCGGCCGGCCGTCAGCGTGCTGATAGATCCAGATCCATGCACCCGTCGCGTTCATGCCGCTCAGCCTAGAACGTGCGCTAGGGTGCGAGGGGTCGAACAACTGAATATGTTTACGCGCCCGACGTCCAGGGGAAGCCGGTGAGAATCCGGCGCTGACCCGCAACCGTGAGCGATCGACCGAGCCGTCAGGCATCGGCGAGTCGACAAGTCGGAGCACCTGGCGGGCGCGAGCGGCTTGATATTCCGTCGAGGTCTACGGGACGACGCGCGCACCCTCTCCCCACTCCAGCCCGATATCGGGCTCTCGGAGTCGGTGAGGTGGTCGACTCGCATCGTCGTGTGGGTCGCTCACCTGAGAGGTCTCCCCAGCATGTCTGACGATGCACACTCACCACCGAAGAAGCTCCCCCGCCCCGCGATTCGCTCGTTCCTCGTGCTCGCTGTGGGCGGCGCCCTGGCGGTAGCGCTGCTGAGCCCACCCGCCACTGCGGCGCCCCGGCCCAGTGACGCCGCGCAGCAAGTCGTTACTCCCGTTTCAGATAGCGGACTGTTCGGCGACTCCGATCCCACGTTCGACGGCGTTTTCCGCCAGTCCCTGGCGATCTTGGGCCTGCAGGCCACCGGTGCGCGCGTCCCAGCAGCCGCCGTCGCCTGGCTCGTCGACCAGCAGTGCCCCGATGGTTCGTTCCTGGCCTACCGTGTCGATACCTCCGCTGCCTGTCCCGAGCCCGATCCCGAAGCGTTCACCGGCCCGGACACCAACTCCACCGCCCTGGCCGCACTCGCCCTCGATGCGGTCGGTGTCGACGAAGCATCAGCTGGCGCCACCCAGTGGCTCCTCGCGACGCAAACCCGTGGCGGCGGCTGGC